>CBFGVE010000085.1:0-8240 GCA_965651915.1 uncultured bacterium | reverse complement strand
ATCAAGACCGCCGACACCTCGGTTCCGAACATTGATGTGACGGCGCCGAGCGTGGTCGCCCCAAGTCCTGATGTTGAGCCCGCTCCTTCGGTGTTCGCCGATGTCGCAGTGGCCATGGAGGATTTCAATGTGCCCACGATCACGGTTGGTGGCCCCCTGGGGGATATTCGGACGGGTGAGGGAAGGGAAACGGGCTGGAAGACAGGCGAAGCTCCACCCGGGGTTCCGGTGGCGGTCAGCAAGGCGCTGGACTGGCTGCGCGACAACCAGCTTGAGAACGGCGCGTGGCCGCAGAACGTCCCCGGACCCGCGCACTCCGGTGTCACCGGTCTGGCGGTGCTGACCTTTCTAGCCCACGGCGAGATGCCTTCATCGGCGGCCTACGGAGCCACGGTCGAGCGGGCACTGCGCTATCTGATCGCCGCGCAGCGTCCCGATGGCACCTTCCGGGACAGCGACGGGCACAACTACTCGCACGCGATCGCGACCTACGCGGTTGCGGAGGCTTATGCAATGACCCGTATTCCCGCCCTGCAAAACGCGATGGACCGGGGCATCTCGGTCATCGTCAAGGGACAGCAATCGGGAGGCGGCTGGGACTACAACTACAAGAAGGGCGCCCGACGCGACACCTCCTACGTGGCCTGGCAGGTCCAGGCACTCAAGGCGGCTCTGCTCGCCGAGTGCGAGATTCCGGGCATTCGCGAATCCATGCGGCTCGCCGTCGCGGACCTGCGGGCGGCCTACCAGCCTGCGACCCGCCGCTTCGCCTACACCGACAGCGGGGGGACGGCCGCGACGTCGGGTGGTGCGGCCCTCTGCCTGCAGCTCACGGGTCAGGCCCGGACTCCGGAGCTTAGGGGCGCGCTGGACTACGTACGCTCGCTTGGCGTGTCCTGGGACGACCAGTCAACCCACAATGCCCCCTACGCCTACTACTACATCACCCAGGCCTGTTTCCACGATGGCGGCTCCACCTGGACGACCTGGAACCGCAAGTTCGCCGAGCCCATCATGGCTGCCCAGGAGGCGGACGGCCGGTGGGAGCCCCCGAGCCGTGGACGCCACAACCCGGGCAACGTGCTGAACACTACCCTGGCCGCCCTGACCCTCCAGGTCTACCACCGCTATCTGCCCACCTTCCAGGAGAAGTCCGTGATTCCCCAGCCTGCCGCAGACCCGGCGAAAGGCGCCGACGACCTCGAAATCGACATCCTGATCTAGCTGCGGAACCCCGGCCCAGGCCTTGGGATGCTGCTCCCGGACTCGGCCTGCGGCAGGTTCAGGTGCCGGGCCTGCTGGGCCTGGGACCGGGGCATTGACGGTCCGGTTTTTTTGGCGTACACTCTTCGCAAGCTTAACTTCTACCCAACCCTAGGTCCCTCATGAGCGAAAACGGCGATATCGAGCTTACTCCAGAGTCCGTCCACATCATACGCGCCCGGAAGCTGAAGCGTCTATTCCTCGATCACGTGTGGGGACCATTCGGTTCGGTGATCATCCACGTGCTGATCATTTTCGCCCTGGTGAAGTTCCTCCAGTTCACCACGCGCTCCCCCGACTCCGAGATCCAGGTCGAGATGGTGGAAATGGAGGTGGTGGAGATCGAGGAGCTGGAGGAGCTGGTCAAGGAGATCCAGGAGATCGAGCTGCCCCCGGTCGATGTGCAGGTGGACATCCAGCACGACATGCCCACGCCGGACGACGTGGCACCGATGGACACGGTGGCCGATGTGGACTTCAGCGCGCTCGATGTGATGAACGATCTGAGCAGCCCGCTGGTGCTCAAGGGGCTGTTCGCGGGCCGTTCGGCCTCGGGCCGCGCGGCGATGCTCCGGCAGTTCGGCGGCAATCCCCGCACCGAAGCCTCGGTGACCAAGGCCCTGGACTGGCTGGCCAGGGTGCAGAATGCCAGCGGTGCCTGGCCGCAGAATGCGCCTGCGGCCTCCAATCACCCCGGGGTTACCGGGCTTGCCTTGCTGACTTTCCTTGCCCACGGCGAGACCCCCTCCTCCGAGAAGTATGGCACCACCGTGGAGAAGGCCATCCGCTACCTCCTGTCGGCCCAGACCGACGATGGGAATTTCAAGGGTGTAGACGGCCATAATTATTCTCATGCCATCGCGACCTATGCCCTTGCCGAGGCCTACGCCCTGACTCGCATTCCCGCGCTGAAGGGCGCGGTTGACAAGGCGGCGATTATCATCGTGAAAGGGCAGCAGGCTGGAGGCGGCTGGGACTACAAGTACGCCAAGACCGAGCGCCGTGACACCTCCTATGTAGCCTGGCAGGCTCAGGCGCTCAAAGCTGCCTACATGGCGGGCAGCGAGATTCCGGGGCTTCAGGACGCCATGCGTAAATCTATCGAAGATCTCAAGAAACACTACCGCCCAAGAGACGGTGGGGGAGGACTGTTCACCTACACTTCTTCGGGGGGGACGCCGTCCACTACGGGTGGTGGTGCGCTGTCGCTTCAATTGCTCGGCCAGGGGAGGTCCTCCGAGGTTCAGGGTGCCCTGAACTACTTCAAGTCCATTGGCGTAGACTGGAGGAATCCCCCGCATAACAACGGGCCCTACTCGTGGTACTACATCACCCAGTCCTGCTTCCATGCTGGCGAGTCGCACTGGACGGCCTGGAACCGCAAATTTTCCGATCCCATTATTAACGCCCAGGAGCCGGACGGCCGGTGGGAGCCGCCCAAGGAAGGCAAGCAAAATCCTGGCAACGTCCTGAACACCACCCTGGCGGCCCTGACCCTCCAGGTCTACTACCGCCACCTGCCGACCTTCAAGGAGGACGCCGTCCGCCCTGAGCAACTCCAGGAGTCCTCGTCCGGCGAGGATGACGTCCAGATCGACATCATCATCTAGCAAGCAGTTCCCGGAGCAGCCTTTCCCATTACGTAGCCCATCGAACCGGATGGCCGTTGTAGAGGCGTCTCCGCGAGACGCGGTGGGGCGAACCGCAGACCGATTCGCATGTGCGACCACCTCATTTGCGCTTTGCCAAGTCCGCCCGGCTTGGTATGTATCGCCGCATGTACTCCACTCTTCGTTCCTTTCTGTTCCGGCTGGACGCCGAGCGTGCCCACCACCTAACCCTGCAAGCCCTTCGTCTGGCCGGGGGACTCCGCCTAACTCGTCTGGCGTCCCGCCCCCGCGCTAGGCCGGTCCAGCTTATGGGGCTCGTCTTTCCCAATCCCCTAGGGCTGGCGGCGGGGATGGACAAGGAGGGTTGCTGCGTCGATGCCTTCGGCGATCTCGGCTTTGGCTTCGTCGAAGTCGGGACCGTCACCCCCCGCTCCCAGCCGGGCAATCCCCGCCCCCGGCTGTTCCGCTTGCCCGAGCACCAGGCCATCATTAACCGAATGGGGTTCAACAACAGCGGCGTGGAGGCCTTGGTGGAACGGGTGCGCCGCCGTCGGTTCCGCGGCGTTCTCGGCGTCAATATCGGCAAAAATTTCGATACCCCGCTGGAGCGGGCAGGGGACGACTACCTTGCCTGCATGCGTTCTGCCTGGGGGGTGGCCGACTATCTCGCGGTGAACATCTCGTCGCCCAACACGAAGGGTCTGCGCGATTTACAGGAGAAGTCGGCCTTGAAAAATCTCCTCGATGGCCTCCGGGCCGAGCAGCTACGGCTCACGGAATCCATGGGGCGCTACGTACCGGTCGCGGTAAAAATCGCTCCCGATCTGGATGCCGAGCAACTGAAGCAGATTGCTGAGTTGCTGGCCGAAACCGGGATGGATGGCGTAATCGCCACCAACACTACCATCTCGCGCGACGCGGTTGCGGGACATCCGCGAGCCGGCGAAGCCGGAGGCCTGAGCGGAGCTCCGGTGCGCAAGCGGTCTACCGAAGTGATCGCCGCATTGCGCCAGCAGCTCGGCTCCGACTACCCCATCATCGGGGTGGGCGGCATTTTTTCGCTGGCCGACGCCCGTGAGAAGCTCCACGCCGGAGCCCAGTTAGTCCAGATCTACAGCGGGCTGGTCTACCGCGGTCCAGCGCTCATCCGCGAGATATTGGACGGGCTGTAACCGGGGAAAATCGCATTGGCCGAAGGGCCGGGGCGAATCCCGCGCACCCCTCCGGGGACGGGGAAAACGCAGCCGCATGCCTCCTGCACTCCGGGGAGCGATGGCGCATGGCCCGGCCGCATCCCGCACCCCGGAGGGGTGGGCGATCCTAGCCCGAGGGCTCGCCCCCGGGAATGCAGGCATATAAAAGATGCGCCCCGGAGGGGTGCGCGGGATCGGTGGTGGGGGCAGCCCGGAGGGCTCTAAAGTTAGTACACCGCCTGGCCGATGCGCTCGGCGAAGGCGTCCTGCAGTCGCCGGGTGATTGGCCCCGGCGCTCCGCTGCCGATGGAATGGCCATCGACTTCTACCACCGGCATGATCTCCGTGGTGGTTCCCAGCAGGGCGATTTCCTGGATGCTGGAAAGTTCTTCGACGTTCACCGCTTGCTCGATGAAAGGGATGCCCAACTCGGCGCAAAGCTCCTGCACCACGATGCGGGTGATGCCGGGGAGGATGGCGGGGCTGAGGGGATGGGTCAGCAGGCGACCGTCGCGCACGAAGGCCGCCGTGGTATGTGACGCTTCGGTGAAGACCCCGTTCCGGTGCAGCAGGGCCTCGCTGGCGCCCCGGTCCAGCGCGGCCTGCTGGGCGAGCACGTTGGGCAGCAGGCCAATCGACTTGATGTCGCAGCGCATCCAGCGCTCGTCGGGGAGGGTGATCGCCTTAACGCCCTTGCGGCGGGGTTCGAGGGATGTCTCGAAGGGCTGGGCGGATAGGTAGACCGTTGGGGGAGGGGGGGGGCTGGGAAAGGCGTGCTTGCGCGGCGCTGTGCCCCGGGTGATCTGCACGTAGAGAAAGGCATCCTCGCCATCCAGATGGTTCCGCACTATGGCCTCCATCATCAGGGGCAGCAGGCCTGCGCAGAGGGTGGTGGGGATGCGAATGGCGGCGAGACTATCCTCCAGCCGTGCAAGGTGGTCCTCCACGCGGAAGAGCCGACCCCGGTAGCTGCGGACGACATCGTACACGCCGTCGGCGAAGACGAAGCCTCGGTCTTCCACCGCGACGCGGGCCTGCGACCGGGGAAGCCATTGGCCGTTCAGATAGACAAGGGATGTGGTCATGAATGGACGAAGACTAGAAATTCCCCGCGAAAAGGAAAGAATTTATATACAACCGACGACCGATTCTCTATTATGCAAAAGCGTGTAGGGGCTGAATACGCCGGTCCTACGGTCAACCAACAAAGGAGAACACCCGTGAAGCGTCTACTTTCCCTTCTTTCCGTGGCGACCCTGGCCTTGGCGGTTCCCGCGTCGGCCGAAATCCTCCAGCAGGACGTCCGCGCCCTTCGTTTCGACGTGTTCGCCGACGAGGACGCCATCGACGACTCCAGCCTGGGCTTCGAGTTCGGCTTCGGCCAGGCGCTGTACCCGATGGACGAGGTCGGGCTGTTCGTCGGCTATAAATCCACCGATTCCGACGCGCGCTTCCGTCTGGCGGGCCTCTACATCGAGGAGCACTACCCCGTGGGCATGATTGCCCCCTTTGCCGGCCTCGATTTCGCCTATGCCGAGGTGGAGGATGGTTTTGGAGGGGAGACCGATGGCTTCCTCGGCCGGCTCCGCCTGGGCGTGAAGCTTTTCCTCTCCGAACACTTCAACATCAATGCGGCGGTCCGCTGGGGAATTTCCTCGAACGACGTATTCCTCGACGGCAAGGAAACCGACGACCAGAAGATCGATGTTAGCGCTGGAGTGAGATTCTACTTCTAAACGGACACTCCGACCATATCCCCGAACGCCGCAGGCTTGCCTGCGGCGTTTTTTTTACTTCGTATTGCCTCTGGAGAATCGCGTTCCGCAGGTGTAAGCTGCGCGCACCATGAGCAGCACCCACATTGAAGTCGTTGGCGCCCGCGAGCATAACCTCAAAAACGTATCGATCCGCATCCCCCGAAACACGCTCACCGTGATCACCGGCCTGAGCGGTTCGGGCAAGTCTTCCCTCGCGTTCGACACCCTCTATGCCGAGGGCCAGCGAAAGTATGTTGAAAGTCTCTCCGCCTATGCCCGGCAGTTCCTGGAGCTGATGCAGAAGCCGGACGTGGACCACATCGAGGGGCTCTCGCCCTCCATCTCCATCGAGCAGCGCACCGCCGGGTCGAATCCCCGCTCCATCGTGGCCACGACCACTGAGATCCACGACTACATGCGGCTTCTGTTCGCGAGCATCGCCAAGCCGCACTGTCCGGGCTGCGGAAAGCCCATTTCGAAGCAGTCTGCCGAGGAAATCGTCGAACAGGTCCTGCAGTACCCCCCTGAAACGAAGTTGATGATCCTCGCCCCGGTCGTCACCGGGCGAAAGGGCGAGCATCTCGATATCTTTCAGCGCCTGCTCAAACAGGGGTTCGTCCGGGTGCGGGTCGATGGAGCCATTTGCGAAATCGAACAGGCGCCCAAGCTGGAAAAGAAGCGAAAGCACACTATCGAGGTCGTCGTCGACCGCCTGGTGCTCAACGACAAGATCCGGAGCCGGCTCACCGATTCGGTCGAGACCGCCCTCAAGACGGGGGAAGGCCTGCTGACCCTCCTGGTCGCCAAGGGGCGCGACGAGTGGGATGAACGCCTGTTCTCCGAGAAAAGCGCCTGCATTCCATGCGGTCTCAGCTTCGACACCCTGACGCCCCGCCACTTCTCTTTCAACAGCCCCTACGGCGCCTGCCCCACCTGCCACGGCATAGGCTCCATGCAGGTGTTCGACGAGGATCTGGTGGTGCCGGACCCCTCGAAATCGCTCGACGACGGGGCGGTCTACGCCTGGCGCCGGGGCGGCCGCCGCATGATGATCTACTACAAGGGCATCCTGCGCGCGCTCTGCGCCCACTACGGCGTGAGCATGGATACGCCCTACCGCGACCTGCCCAAATCTTTCCGCAAGGTGCTGATGCACGGGTCGGGCGAGGAGGAGATCGAGTTCGGGTTCTGGCGCGGCGGCAAGGCCCACAAGTACCAGAAGCCCTTCGAGGGCGTGCTCGCAAACCTCGACCGCCGCTACCAGGAAACCGACAGCGAGTTCACCCGCCAGCGGCTGAGCGGCTTCATGAGCTACCAGGACTGCCGCGACTGCCACGGGGCGCGCCTGCGCCCTGAAATCCGTTCCTGCCTGCTTTACGGGCAGTCCATCGTCGAATTGACCCGCCTCTCCATCGGCCGCGCCGCCGCCTATTTCGATGCGCTGCCGCTTACCGACCAGGAACGGGCGATCGCCAAGGATGTCATCAAGGAAATCCGCCAGCGGCTGCAGTTCATGATCGACGTTGGATTGGACTACCTCACCCTCGACCGCGAGAGCGGGTCGCTCTCCGGCGGCGAGGCCCAGCGCATCAGGCTGGCCACCCAGATCGGCGCTGGGCTTGTGGGTGTGCTCTATGTGCTCGACGAGCCGAGCATCGGCCTGCACCAGCGCGACAACGACCGCCTCATCCAGACCCTGCGCCAGCTCCGCGATGTCGGCAATACCGTCATCGTCGTTGAGCACGACGAGGACACCATCCGCGCTGCCGACTTCGTGGTGGATCTCGGCCCGGCTGCAGGACGCCACGGCGGCGAGATCGTCCATGCCGGCACCGTGGAGAGCCTGTTGGAGAGCGAGCGCTCGCTCACTGCCCGGTATATGAACGGGAAGCTCGCGATCGAGGTGCCTCCGCACCGGACACCCGACCGCAGCCAGTTCTTGGAAATCGTAAAGGCCTCCGAGAACAACCTCAAGGATGTCACGGCCAAAATTCCGCTGGGGCTTTTCGTGTGCGTGACCGGGGTATCCGGCAGCGGCAAGAGCACCCTGGTCGATGGCATTCTCCGCCGGGCGCTCTTCCGCCATTTCCATGGCTCCAAGGAGCGTCCGGGACGCCACGAGGCCCTCAAGGGCGTGGAGCACCTGGACAAGGTAATCGTCATCGACCAGGCACCCATCGGCCGCACGCCGCGCAGCAACCCCGCGACCTACACCGGCGCCTTCACCCAGATCCGCGACCTTTTCGCCGGGTTGCCCGCCTCCAAGATGCGGGGCTACGGACCCGGTCGCTACAGCTTCAACGTCAAGGGCGGCCGCTGCGAGAAATGCAAGGGCGACGGCATCATCAAGATCGAGATGCACTTCCTGCCCGACGTCTACGTCACCTGCGAGCAGTGCCGGGGCGAGCGCTACAACC
>CBFGVE010000084.1:0-8252 GCA_965651915.1 uncultured bacterium | reverse complement strand
GGCGCGGCCTCGGCCCGGCCGATCTCGCCGCCGGACTGGAGAGCGGGCGCCCCCACCGCGCCAGCGGCGAACTCGCCAACCACGTGCTCGAAATCATGCACGCGATCCACGACGCCTCGGCGCAGGACCGCCACATCCTGCTCCAGAGCACCTGCGTCCAGCCCTCCCCGCTCCCCGCGACCCTCGTCGAGGGCGAGCTGGACTAGTGTCCTGTCTCGCACACGACAATTAGCGTGGCCGACTCTTTCTTCCGCGGCTGCCGCGTGCTTTCAGTAACCGGCGCGTCTGAGATGGATTGCGACGACCGTCTAGCACTGCTACAACCAATGTTTGATGGGCCTCTTGAATGAAGTAAATGATGTAGTAGGTCTGCTTGATTATCGCTCGCTGAACAGCGCCATACTTCTTTGGAAACAAGTCGGGATTCCACTCGATCCAGCTGACTGTTTCGTCATACTTGCAGAGAATATGGTCTCGCCCGTCAGCCCGCCAGGAATCGTAGTGCTCGGCAGCCGCATCTAGGTCGGATTCCACCTCGGGCAGTGCGAAGACGGGTTTGCTGTTCATTTCGCACGCAAGCGCGCCATCATATCCTTGTGGGCCACAGGTGCGGAGGCCCCGTTGCGGTACTTGGCCAGCCTAGTATCGATGACCTTCTTGTGTGCCGAGGGAATGGGCATCTTAACCTCGTCGGCAACCGACAGCCAGAGCGTCTCAGCAACTTTCATGCGCTGATTTTTTGGTAGTCGTAAAAGAGATGCAACATTCGTTGTCATCCCGGCACAGTAAGCTTCCCATCCACATTATGCAAGCCAGTCATCCGATAAACGTGAGCGCCATCCCAGTAGCCAGGAATCAGCCCCGCCCCGGCCAGGCCTCGACTTCGCGCAGGATTTCGCGGGCGACCTGTTCCTGGTCGAGGTGGGTGCAGTCGATGCGCAGGTCGGCGTAGCGGGCGTAGAGTTCGGCGCGCTCGTCGTAGAGTTCCTGCATGGTCTGGGCGGTGCGGCGGACGACGCCGCGGGTTTCGAGGTCGGTGAAGCGCGAGATGAGCAGGTGGTAGGGGAGGTCGAGGTGGACGACGACGCCGTGCTCGCGCAGGTGGCGCATGGCGGGGTCGCTGTAGACCACGCTGCCTCCGGTGGCGACGACCGCGCCCCGGCTGTCCATCCCCAGCACGCATTTCTCCTCGATGCGCATGAAGGCTTCGAGCCCTTGCTCGTCGATGATCTTCTGGAGGCGGCAGTGCTGGTGGGCCTGGATGATGACATCGGTATCGACGAAGTCGCGGGAGGCGAGCTTGGCGAGGATGATGCCCACGGTGCTTTTGCCCGCGCCGGGCATGCCGATGAGCACGATGTTTTCCGAGAAGTCGTCGATGTTCATGCGCCCGCTTGTACGGGATTGGGCGGGCGAGGTAAAGCCCGGACTACGGGGTGTCCGTGGCGACCTGGAGGAATCGGTCGCGGTGGCGCAGGCGGTCGAGCCAGCCGGCCTTGGCGAGCCGGGGGTCGTCGGTCTTGATCTGGTGGATCTTGCCGGTGCGGGTGCGCACCTCGATGGTCTGGTCGTCCACGACGCGGCTGACGACCCAGTATTTGTCGACGTGGTAGGAGTAGAGTTCGCCGTGGGGGGCGGGATCCACGTCCTCGGCGTGGGGGCCGGGGTGCGAGGAGACTTTAGGCTTGTGGTAGATGATGCAGTCGCGGGGCTTGAACGGGTTCATGGCGGGTCTCGGCGGGGTGGGCGGGGTACGGGTGCTTTTCAGGAGCGAACACTAGCGGTGTGAGGAATGGGTGACGAGACGGTTAGGATTTCGTTTTGCCTTGGTAGTAGCGGCGGGGATGGGCGCGGGCGAGGGCGTCGACCGAGAGACCCCTCCACGCGGGCTGGCGGAGGAGGTGGGCGAGCAGGACGGCGGAGCCGATGGCGTCGAACAGGGCCATGTGGGGTGCGCCGCCGGGGGAAAGCGCCTGGACTTCGGACAGAAGTCCGAGCGTGGCGAGGACGTCTTCGAGGGCATGCGAGGGCAGGTCGGGGTAGGCGGCTCGGGCGAGCGTGAGGGTATCGATCCAGGGGCCGAAGCGGTGCATCGGCGCGGCGCGGCGCAGCACCGCCTTTTCGGTGGGGATGTTGTGGGCGGCGAGGGGTGTGCCGGTCAGCCGGGGCGAGAGCCGGGGCCAGAGGTCGGCGAGGCGGGGGGCGGTGGCAAGCTCGCCGCGCACCAGGGCGTGGCGCCCGGGGGCGCGGGGGTTGAAGGGGCGCGGACCGACCCGCAGTAGCGAGCCGAAGGCCGAGTCGCGGTCGATTGCGCCGTCGCGCAGCGTGACCAGCCCGATCTCCCACGGCTCATTGACATAGCCCGGAACGGCGCCGGTGGTCTCGAAATCGACGGCGGTGATGGAGGTGGCGATGGCGGGCGGGCTGTTCATGTGCAGGTGCCTCACCTATAGCCCAACCCGCCCTCCGCCGCCAACCCGCAAAAAGGGGTCAGTCATTTATTATTGTTGTTTTTGGTTTAGCGGAACTGCGGAGCGAGTCGGTGCGCCCCGGGCTAGCGCAGGTCCATGAGCCATTCTGACTGGGGACGCAACCAGCGAATGGAGCCCGCGTCGCGCACCGCGTCGCGCACCCGGATCCGCAGGGGGACCGATACACTCCGCCCCGCCTCGTCCACCTTCCACTCGCCGAACTGCGGGCGGTGGCCTTCGCGCAATCCCAGGCTGAGGAGCGGAAGCTTGGACTGTAGCGCGAACAGAAGGGCTTTCCCGTCTCCCTTCACTCCCGCGACAGGCAGTCTCGCCGCCGCTTCCTCGCTCCCGACCGCGAGTGCGCCGCAGAGCTGGTTTACCATCGCCCCCAGGTAGTCGCTGTCGGCTGCGGTAAACCCAAATGGCGGGACGGCCTGCTGGGCCCGCGCTTCCGTCCGGCCAGGGGAAGACGCTGGGGGTCTGTCCACGGCGTCCACCAACGCTAAGGCCCCGGCATAGCTTTTCAGCTCGGCCGCGCGGCGAGCCCATAGGGCGACCTCCTCGCCCTGCTCGCTGAGCTTCTCCAGGTAGTCAAGGTACTGGCGGGTGAACAAGATAAGTTGCCTCGCATGGTCGATCTGGCGCTGCTCTCGCTGGCCGAGGTATTCGGATCGAAGCCGGTCGAGTTCGGTGAATTCCCGGGCGGCCGCGCCTGTTTCAGAAGCCGTCGGCGCGGCGCCGTCCATCTCCCGCCGCACCGCCAGCACTAGGTCGAGGTCGCCCTGCGCCCGCGCCCGCTCGTCCATCTGGTCGAGGGCCAACCGGTAGGACGCCGCGAGGGCCTCCTGCTGCGCGACAAAGCGCCGCTCTGCCTCGCCCAATCGCCTGTGGTGAAGCTCCCAGGCCTGCTCGGGTGTGCTGGGCGGCGCACTGGCCGCCTCCATCGCCAGGCAGGCCAGTCCCACGACAATGCAGCGCCTCACGGTTCACCCCCGGGACTCGCGGACGCGGGAAATGCGACCGCGTCGGTGCCCGCGGCCTCCCGCCCCTCGCCAGGTTTCATCCCCTTGACGCCTATCAAGTAGTAGGCGCTGCGGTATGGCTGAGGCCGAAGCCCCGCCGACGCGCCGATGCGGAAGAGCGCGCTCTGCGCCGTGCCCGGGAAACTCCGGGTCGCTTCGTCGCCCACCGCCACCACCACGAAGGAGCCATAGGGCAGTTCGCGGATGTCCCGCGCGAAGGCCGCGCCTTCCGATTCCCTCGCATAGGTGTCATAGGTCCGCTGGAGCACTAGGTCGCGCCGGTGCAGCGCGACCACCGAGAGCCCGCGTCCTCCTTTATAGCGGAAAGCGGGACCCAAGGCGATTTCCGCTGCGCCGCCGGGCCCGGCGACGGAGGTGACGCGGACGAGTTCGAGAAACCGCTGGAAGGCCAGGTTGTCGCCACCGAACAGAAGCAGGGCGCCCGGCGGTGCCTTGAGCCGGGGGTCGTCCTCGGGTAGCAAGTCCAGCGCCGCCGCTTCCTTCGGCTTGAGCACGTCGTCGAGCCTTCGCAGAATATCCGCTCTGGACCGATCCACTTTCAGCGCTTCGGCAAGACGGCGTGCGGCCAGCGCCTCTTCGACCCGGTTTTGCCGGGTGAGCGAACGCTCCAACTCCACCAGCCTCTCCTGCGCCCGGGCCTCCGCCCGGGCGATACCCTCGATGTGCTCCATCCGTTGCTGGTCGAGCTTCCTTAGCGAGATGTCTATCGACTTGGCAAGTTCCTCGGGAAGGTGCTTGCCCTCCGGCAGCGCCGAGATCCAGTCGTGCCTGGCGCGGGCGCATTCGCGCTCCAGGTAGTGGATCCAAAGCAGGAGGGTTAGGTCGTTGCGGGCCGGGCCCTGGGAGATTTCCCGCAGCCGGCCCCCCAGGCTCTCCCACTCGCGAGCCAGGGATGCATTCAGAAAAATGTTGGCACGCTCCCATTCTTGGCGAAGTTCCGTCGCGACCTTCTGCGCCTCCGGTGGCGCCGCCTGCTGCGCGTCGGCGCCGCCGCAGAAGAAAGCAAGAACCATCAGCCCCATGATCGCCATCTTTCCGAGCAGGCCTTTCATAGCGCCTCGTCCAATTCGAACAGCACGGCCGCCATCGCCTTTCCCCGGAGATGGGCCGCCACGCGGGGGAAGTGCCGATCAATGATTGCCGAGAACTCGGGTGAGGGGGGGACGGGCATCTGGGGAATGCGCATTTCCAGCATCCTTGACTCGCTGTAGTAGTTTACCGCGCACTCCACTTGTTCCGGCGGGCGTGCGGCGGGGTCATCCGCCGAAACAAGTAGCGCGGGGTCGCTCACCCGCGCCAGCTTCTGGGGATTGATCACCCGGTGGAGCCGCTGGCGAACATAGCCCCGCTTGCCGGCCTCGCCAACCAGGAGCAGATAGCCCTTGCCCCCGGTGGTCTCGGTCAGGAAGCAGGCCGAACCGGTCTCGCCGGCCACCGCCTTGGAATCGAACACCTCCACCGCGTTGATCTCGATCTCGGGGCTCGCGGCCCCGGCAGTCCCGGGCCACAGAAACAGCTCCTGCCCAACCCGGCCCGGCGCCGAACGCCACATGGACAGCGGACTGAAGAAAAGATGCCACTTCCCATACTCCAGCTCCATCACCTGCCTATAGGCCCCGCTCCCCATGGCGAACCGAGCCCTCGGCGGTCCATGGAAGTCGCGCGGGTCGCGCGGCAGCCCCTCGATTGGGTGGGCCCGCACCCAGAGCGCCAGCGTATCGCCCCGGCTGAGGGCCATCGCATTCAGCGAAGCCCGCGCCACCTGGGCCGCCCCGCTCGCATCGGCATTGAAGCGGACCCTTGCGCTCTGCCCGCGCACCGGCGGCACATCGCTGAACACGGCCAGCTCCGGTCGGCCCAGGCCCTGCCGGGGCTTCCAGTCCGTCACCCCGTCGCGCGACGACTCGCCATCCGCCTTGGCGGTGGTTGAGCCAAAAGCCCGCCAACTGGTCCAATGTCCATTGTAGGCCGGGTGCCGCTCGACCCAGATGGGCAGCGGTTCCCGGGCCTGGACGAACAGCTCGCGGGTCTCCGTCATTTCGTGGAAGCCCACGCGGGCCGGGGCGCGCTGGTTGCGCCGGGGCGGAGGCTGCCTCTCCGGAAACAGCTCGAAAACATGCAGGCCGCCCAGCGCCAAATCAAACGCAACGATCCCGCGCGCCGATCCCTCTCCGCCCGCGAGCGGACGCGCCAGGTAGCGCTCCTCCTCCGCCACCTCCGGCTCGGGTATGGAATCGGCCCAGGCCATCTGTTGCCGCCACTCGCGCACCCGGGTGGGGCCCTCCCACGAAACTGGTGCCTGCACCCGCACCCGCCAGTCGTTCGCAAAGATCGGGTTGCGGATCAGCAGGTGTACCGAATCCTCCCCGTTGTCCGCCAGCGCCCACTGCACATTGAGCAGGGCGCGGTCGCCGACCACCGGATACACATTAGCCCATCCCTTGCGGTGGCCCGCCCCGCCGAAAGCGAGCATAGGCTTGACCGCGTTCCACAGTGGCGCGGGGCTTCCGTCGCCTGCGGGAAACAGCGGCGAACCGGGCCGGGCGGAATTCAGCCGCAGCGGCCAGTCGGAGTGCATGAGATACTCCGCCATCGACATGGTGAGCAGGTCGGCCTCGAAACCGTGGCGCGGTTTCGCCGCGATGGGCGACGGATGGATGCGCAGGATGCTATGCCGCTCCCTGCGCCATCGTTCCGCCTCCGTCTCGCCGTCGAGGAAGCTCCTCCGGGCCGAGGCCTGCTCGATCACCCACCGGGGGCCAAACCAGTTCAACCGCTCCCGCACCCCAAGCGGGGCGGCGGGGAAAGGCTCCGTCGCGCCGGACCGCCCGCGCCCTCCCCCCACAATACGCGCCTGCGGCACCTGCGCGCGCACCTGGACCGCGAGATCCTCGCCGCTCTGCTGGTGGAAGGGAAGCTGCCAGAGATGGACGACATCGCCGAACACATAGGCCGCAGCGTCCAGCGCGGGCCGGCCCTCGCGTCCCGCCGAAACCCGCACCTCCACTAACTGGTCGCGGAGCGCCGCCTCCCGGATCTTCTCCCACCACTCCTGCAGCGGCGCCTTGGCCATGCCCTCCATGGCCACCACCCGGCGCAGGCGCTCGGAAACCCCGCTCCAGCGCGCGGCATAGTCGGCGCTGCGCGTGGGCGGCTCGTGCCGGGACACCGGCAGTACCGCAGGAGACTCCGACCACGTGGGCACCGGCAGCTCTAGGCACACCACCCGCACCCACTGCGCCTCGTCGCGTCCCAGCCAGTGGCCCTCCTCGAGGCTCACGTGGATCGGGTTGCCCAGCCGGTAGGGCTCGATCCAGACCGCGTCGAGCGGAATCGCCGCCTCGCCCATGTTCTCGATGGCGAGGATGTCGTCCCCGGCGGCGAGCGCATCCGAGGGAATCACCGCCCGGATCACATGGCTAAGTGGCGCATACCAGCCGTGCCACACCTCTGCGTCGTTCCAGCGGATCCGGGCCCGGCTGGCCGCGAGATCCTCCCCCAGCATATGGCCGAACTCCAGGTCCTTGCTCTTCTCTCCCGTCACCGCCATGCACAGCAGATAGGTGTCGTTCGGCAGCGGGGGGACATGCAGCAGCAGCGTTTGCCCTGGCATAACGAACTGGGGGAACTCGTCGGGAGAGCGAACGTGGTGGGTGGCTCCATTCGCCGAAATAAGGCCGTACTCGGGGCCGGATACGGTGGACATGCGGTCGCGCGGCAAACCGTTGAAACGGCCGAGCCGCCAGACGGCATGGGGCAGGGGAATTTCCACATCGCCCAACGAAACCTCGACGGGTTCGGCGAGGACTGGCGTTGAATCGTTGAGGCCTGCATCGGCAATCGGCGCCAGGGGCTCCAGCCTGGGAAGATCAGCGAGCCAGTCCGTCTCCGCACCGCCGCCTGCGACACCCCGGTCCCAGCCCTCCTCCATGACGGCGGGCTGGGGGGCGCGGCGGGACGATTCGGCCACAGGCTTTCCAGATTTGAAATGCTGGGCCAGCATCCATGCGAGCCCCACCACCCCCAGCACCAGCACCAGAAAAACCCAGCCTCCGCCGCCCTCTCCACTGCGATGTATACTCATAGCCCGCCATCCGAAAAAGTAGCCACCAACGCCCTGCCTCCGCACCATGCGGAGCAATAGGCGAGAGCGCCAACATACATCGCCGCCGCCTCGCCTCGTCAAGCCCGTAGTGAAAACCCACCCCGCGCCATCAGTCAGGCGACTGATTCTGTCGATAAATGATTCTGTCAAAATCTCCCTACCCACCAGTATTCATCAGCGTTAATCAGTGGTTGCATCCTCCTCCCCGCCTATTAGGGGAGTGCAACCGGGCGCCGGGGCGCACCGCCCACCGACGACATCCAAGCGCGCACCGGGGATTTCCCCAAAAATCGACACTCCGGAAAAAATGCTTCCCACGGCCTAAAAATTCACTAAGGTCCATGGCCATTCGCGGCGGGTTGAAGCCCGCACGACAGCCAGGGCCGCCGACAAGGTGGATGGAGAACCAAGGGACAAAGTGAGATTTAGACCAGGGATTCATGGTGTCCGCCGGCTGGCGGACGGGCGGGCGGGATCCAGTTCCGCCAGCGCCCAGCAGAGGCGGACGCGCAGAGGCGCGCCCGTCCCCGCCCTGCTGTCCCTCCTCGCCGCCGCCCTTCTTCTCCCCTGCCCGGCTCCCGCCGGCCTCCCCCGCAACCTCGAGACCGCCATCGCCTCCCTCGCCGGCGGCGC
>CBFGVE010000083.1:0-8257 GCA_965651915.1 uncultured bacterium | reverse complement strand
GGGCCATCACCCGCGCCCAGTTCACCGAGTTGACTGCGCCGAGGGCGTAGCGCTCCTTGAAGTCGAGATCGCCGAAGATGGACTTCATGATCTGCTGGCAGTCGTCGAAGGTGCCCTGCACCGCGATATTGAACACGTTCTCGTCGAGCACCGTGGTCATCTGCTTCTCCTGGAGCGGAGCGACGCGGCCCTTGGGATGCATGACGAAGATGCGGACCCGATCGCGTCCGCGCACGCTGCAAATCGCCGCGCTGCCGGTGTCGCCGCTGGTCGCGGCGAGAATATTCAGGTGGGCGTCGCGGCGGGCGAGGACATACTCGAAGGCGTTGCCGAGGAACTGGAGCGCCACGTCCTTGAAGGCGAGAGTGGGGCCGTGAAACAGCTCGAGCACATGGACATCGCCCACCTGGACCAGCGGGGTGGTTTCGGGATGGCGCAAGTCGGCCTCGGGCAGATCGCAGAACAGGGAGAACACCTCGAAAGCGAGATCGCTATAGGACAGCCGCCCCCACTGTTCGAGCCGGTCGCGGACATCGGGGATGGACTGAGGAATAAGGAGACCGCCATCGGGCGCGAGCCCAGCGAGAACGGCATCCTGGAAGGAGCAGGGGAGAGTCTGGCCGCGGGTACTGATATAAGGCATGGATTGCATAGCCCGTCAGTATAGCCCGCTCCCCGCCCCCAGCTCAAGCGAACAAGGTGAGTTGGGTGAGACGGGACCCCACGGGCGAGCCCCTGGGCTGTGGTCGCCACCCACCTCCGGGGGCGATTCGCGGCGGATGCTGCGGTGCGCATCCATCCAGACCCACGACGTGTCTCACCCTCCGCGAAAGGCCTAGTCGGCCCTAATCGCATTGCCCCCCCGCGTACATTCTGCTTCAATCGGCAATCAATCGGTGTGCACTTCCACCCGCAGTCGAAACCAACCATCGGATGCCAGGATGAAATTGCTGTTTTTCTCGCTGCTGATCTGCCTCCTGGCGCTGGATCCCGCAACCGCTCAAAACCTCCCACTTGGCGCCCCGCCTTTCCCCCCCGAGGACTGGGATCTTAGCATTGATTTTCAGCTCAACGACGGTCTCGTATGTGAAATGATGGGAATCAGGCAACCGGCCGAGGAGGCAGAGCCCGCCGAGTGGGCGCAATTCAGGAGAGAGATCGAGGAGGCTCATTGCGATGAACTGAAGAATGAAATCACCATCGAAATCGGACATTCCTTCTCCGCCCAAACTACCGCCGCCATTACTGGATCGGACAGCAACCCGCTAATAAACGCCAACGCCGCCGAGGCCGAACTCACCGGCCTGGGCTTCGAGGAGAATCAGCTCGGATTCATCCCCATCCATGACCAGCGGCTTATCTATCTGGCAGCCATCCATGCCATCGCGGAGTTCAAGTTCCCCCGGACGAAGCGTCCCTACACCCGCATCGATCCAGGCATCGATATTAGACTTCGGCTGACGATCAATCGAGAAACCGCCTGGCTGCATCTCCATCAGGTCGATCCAACCCAGCCCCCTTCCGTTCATTTGGCGGAGGCAATCGCCCTGCTACAGCGGAACCTGCCCGGGCGATACCAGCCGCTGTTCGACCTGTTCAAGCTGCCGACCCTCGCCGCGATACCCGACGACGCGAAAACCGACTACGGGAAATGTCCCGTCCACGAGGCACAGCTCCTGCCTGGGACGGTCAAGAAACAGGGTGGCACCTGGAACGCAGCGTACTTCGAGCTGGAGAAAACCCGGTTCCCCGAGGCCAATGTGCATGTATACACAGGCTGGTGTGGAACCGGACAAGACTTCTCCCGCGACCAGCAGGTGCTCTTCTGCCCCACATGCCGCGAAGTTCGAAAAGCGTGGCTGGAGTCCGTTCCAGACCTCAAAGCTTACCGCCACTAACGGAGGCAAATTACGCCGGACCTGCACAATCCGCTCTGTATAAATGGAATACGTATTTTTTACCCTCAGAAAATGGCCTTAGAGCCGTTTTTGGGCGGCAAAAAAGCGCTCTAAGTACAGCCGACCCCCACGGCCAACCCCGGACGGCAACTACCGGCCGAAAACCGGGCGAATCCCGCGCGCCCCTCCGGGGACCTCAGGCCAGCTCGACTGCGGGGCTTCGATGAATCGCGTCGCTGGTTCTTGATGCCATGGCCGTATGGCGGTATGTACATCGCCATGATGACCGATTCCATCAGCCCCGAGCACCGAAGCTGGGTCATGGGGCGCATCCGCTCGCGCAACACCAAGCCCGAGATCATGGTCCGCTCCCTCCTCCACCGCATGGGCTACCGCTTCACCCTGCGCGGCCCCTCGAACCGCCGCCTGCCGGGACGGCCCGATATCGTGCTGCCCCGCCACCGCGCCGTGGTTTTCGTCCACGGCTGCTTCTGGCACCGCCACCGGGGCTGTCGGCATGCCTCCTGCCCGAAGTCGCGCGCCGGCTACTGGCAGGCGAAGTTCGCGGCCAATGTCGCCCGCGACCAGCGCCACCAGAAGGCCCTGTGGAAACTGGGCTGGCGGGTGCTCGTGGTCTGGGAGTGCGAGGCCCGGGACCAGCCCGCCGCCTGCGCCCGGCGCATGGCCGAGTTTCTCGGCCACCAGGGAAGAAAACCCTACCCGGAGCTGCCCCCGGCTAAGGACCTGCTCAAGGCGGCCGAGGCCCGGGCCGACTACCGGCTGCGGGACCAGCCGCCCGTGCGAAAACCCACCAAGCCACGGGCTTGACTTCCCTCCAGCTTACGGCGATGTTTCCGCCAGCCCATACCCATGCACCCCTTCCCGCAGGAACCCGCCACCGCATGAAAAAAACCTTCGTCCTCGACACCAACGTGCTCATCCACGACCCGCGGGCCTTCCTCCATTTCGACGACAACCACGTGATCATCCCCCTCAAAGTGATTGAGGAGATCGACGCCTTCAAGCGCGAGCTGAGCGAGCGCGGCCGCAACGCGCGCCAGGTCGCCCGGGCGCTGGACGAACTGCGCGACCGGGGCCGCCTGGCCGAGGGCATCGCCCTGGAAGGCGGGGGCACCCTGCGCGTCGCTTTCCCGGTGAAGGACGCCTCTCCTCTCGCCCACGGGACCAACGACGACCAGATCCTCAGTATCGCCGTGGACCTCCACCGCAAGGACGGCGAGAACTCCGTGTTCCTCGTCAGCAAGGACATCAACCTGCGCATCAAGGCCGACGCCTACGGAGTCTCCGCCGAGGACTACGAGAATGGCCATATCGACACCTCCGAAATCTACACCGGCTACAGCCGGATCGCTCTGAGCCCCGAGGCCCTCCAGGCTTTCGGAGCCGACGGCAAGGTCCCCCCGCCCGAGGGACTCGAGCTGCGCTGCAACGAGTATGTCATTCTCGACGATGCCGGCGGCAGCGGGCGCTACGAGCTGGGCCGCTACGATCTCGAATCCAAGCACATCGTCGCCCTCCAGCCTCAGGGCTACCAGCACCTCCCGCTCCAGCCCCGCAACGACGAGCAGCGCTTCGCCATCGACGCCCTGCTCAACGACGACATCAAACTGGTGACCCTCTCCGGAAAGGCCGGCACCGGCAAGACCCTGCTCGCGGTGGCGATGGGGGTGTTCAAGACGATCGACGAGAAGCACTACGACAAGCTGCTGGTCTCGCGCCCCACCCTGCCGATGGGCAAGGACATCGGCTTCCTCCCCGGCAACATCGAGGAAAAGCTCGATCCCTGGATGCAGCCGATCTACGACGCCCTCGACCTGCTCAAGTCGGGCCGCTTCGGCACCGGCCGGCGCGCGGTGGAGTCGCTCACCGCCAGCGAGCGCATCGCGGTCGAGCCGCTCACCTACATCCGCGGCCGCAGCATCCCCAACCAGTTCATGATCATCGACGAGGCCCAGAACCTCACCCCGCTCGAGGTGAAGACCGTCATCACCCGCGTCGGCCACGGCACCAAGATCGTGCTCACCGGCGACATCTACCAGATCGACCACCCCTATGTGGACATTCTCTCCAACGGCCTCAACGCGGTGGCCGACCGCTTCATGCCCTATCCCATAGCGGCGCACATCATGCTCAAGGACGGCGTGCGCTCGAAAATCGCCGAGCTGGCGGCGAATATTCTTTAGCCCCCAGCTCCGCTTTAGCCCCAGCGGGAGCCCGGATGGATTTTCCTTGCGAGCGCCTAGGCAGGGGGGCCATTATCTCGGCCAGTCAGCACGGCGCTCTGCCAGTTTCGAGCACGCTCGAAGACGGAGCCTCCGCCTGCCCTCGCCATACGCAACCCACACGAATGAGGAGAACTGGACATGATACGGAGTGTTTCAAAGCGTGGTGCGATCAGCACCCTTGGCATTGTGCTGCTGGTTCTCGTCGGCGCGGTGGTCGTCGTCTATTTCACTAGCGACGTGTGGCGCACCCGGATTGACGCCGCAGCGGACCAGTACGCCCACTGGACCCCGGAGAATATCGCCAAGGATCCGGAGAACTATCTGAACTTCTGCGAGGCGGAGGCCAACAAGGCGCTGATGAGCCTCAAAGCCAGCGAAATTGCCATGTCGCAGAACCGCGCCAGCCTCGAAAACACCCTCAAGGAGGCCAAGAGCAAAATCGGCCTGGGCTCCAAGGCGCTCGACGAGCTGAAAGCGCTCTACACCTCGACCGAGCAGGCGCAGACCTGGCCGGCCAAATGGCAGGGCCGCAGCCTCGATGGCGAGGCCGCCAAGCGGCAGATCATCAGCCTGCACAAGCAGGTGACCGCCGAGCAGACACTCCAGGAAAGGGTCGAACAGGCGCTCCGAAAAATCGAAGTCCAGGTGGAGAAAATCCTCGAGGCCCGGGCCGACACCCAAAACCAGCTCACCGAGATCAAGACCGGCCGCGAAATGCTGAAGGTCCAGAAGCTCACCAACGACCTGACCCTACGCCTAGCCTCGATCAAGGGCTCCCTCCAGGCCACCATCGGAACCGTCAGCGAAACCAGCGGCCCCATCTCGCTTGACCAGCTCGCCGAGCAGTCGGCTGGCGTGGTGGATGACGCAGAATTTAGCGCGATCATGGGCCAGTGATCCATCGCGCGACCATCCTGCTGGCTCTCGCGGCCACGCTTGGCTGTGGCCGCCCCACGCCCGCGCCGCCCCCGTTGCAGACAGAGGCGGCGTGGGCTCCCGAGCGTATTGCGAAGGATCCCGCCGGCTACCTCCAGTATGCCCAGCGCCGCGTGCGCGAGCAGACCGTGCTGCGTGAGAAAAAGCTGGCGGAACTCGCCCGGCGGCGGAAGGACGTCGATGCCCAGTCGGCCGATCTACTACGGCAGATGGACGAGGCTCGGAATCTTGCCAACCGACTGGCCTCGGCCATCCAGCGCGCCGAGGACGAGGCGCGCTGGCCGCTCCAGTTTGCCGGTCGCACCCTAGCGCGCGACCGCGCCCTGGCGATGTCCGAGGCCATCGACCACTTCATCGACCAGCGCGAGCCCCTAGCCGAAGCCTATGTGGATGCCATGCGCCGACTCGACCAGAGCGAGCGCGACCTGCGCGGCGACATCGTCCACCTCGGCCAGGTATGGGAAAAGCTGGCGCTGGACCTCGAGCGGGTACGTCTCAACCAGGGCCTGGCCGAACTGACGGAGCTGCGGCAGACCGAGGCCGAACTGCTGAATTTCAGTGCCGATGTTTCTGCCCTCACCGAGGATCCCCTGGCTGGCCTTGTGCTAGGCACCAAGGACAAGGCGGACCTGGACGAACTGCTCAAACCCTGAACGTGCGGAGGACCCTACCATGCGATACCTGCTAACCTTGTTCCTTGCGCTTTCCTGGGTGAAGAGCCATGCCGCCAACGACCAGGCCCTGTCTTCGCTCGCCCAGTACGCGGAAGTCGTCGAGGCACGCACCTCGGTACCCCGACTCAAGGCCCCCGCGCCCTACGAACCCAAGGACGACACGCTGGAAGTGGACATCAGCGAGTACGCCGGCTACTCCGGGCTCATCGTGGCCAATGGCGGGCTCGCCCCGAGCGAGGACTCTCTGTTCTTCAAGAAGTATGGCTTCAAGGTGAGGCTCACCCTCTCCGAGGAGGATAGCTGGTCGGGCCTGAACAGCGGACGCATGGCCGCATCGGTGACCACGGCGGATGTCCTGCCCCTCTACGGTAGCCAGCTCCATGCGGTCGTGCCCGCGCTCATTGGCTTCTCGCGCGGGGCCGACGCCATCGTGGTCCGCTCGGAAATCAAATCGCTGAATGACCTCAAGGGCAAAACCCTCGCTACTGCCCAGTTCAACGAAGCCGACTTTCTCATCCGCTTCCTCGGCCAGCAGGTCGGGCTCGAAGTCAACCTGCTGGAAGGACCCGACGCCCCCCGCGACCCCCGGCGCATCAATCTGATCGCCACTGCGGACTCCTTCGGCGCGGGCGACCTGTTCCTGCGCGATCTGATGGCCCACCGCCACAAGATTGACGGCTGCGTCACCTGGGATCCCAAGACAGGCGAGGTCATCGAGGGCAGCGGAGGAAAGGCGCGCCTTCTGATGTCCAACCGGAATCTCCTGATTGTGGCTGACCTTCTGCTGGTGAACAAAGGCTTCGCCGAAAACCACCCCGAGAAGCTCAAGGGCCTGGTCGAGGGGCTGCTCGAAGGCAACCGGCGCGTGCGCGAAAACCCTGCCGAACACGCCGAGCTCCTAGCCAAGGCCTTCGGCTGGGACCAGGACGAGGTCGTGCCCGAGCTGGCCAAGGTTCACTTGGCCAACCTCCCCGAAAACGAGCAGTTCTTCTCCGGCACCTTGGACTCCGCCGGCAGCTACGGCTACATCTACGAATCCTCCATCCAGGCCTACGGCTCCAAGCTGATCCCCCGCCCCGCCGCGGCCGAACGCTTCTTAGCGCTGGACGCCCTCCAGGCGCTGCGGAACGACGGGGTCTTCAGCCAGCAGAAATCGGAGATCAAGCTCATCCAGACCATGGAAACCAATCTCGAGACGCCCGTGCTGGCCCGGGAGATTCGCTTCCTGTTCGAGGCTAACTCCTCCAACCTCGATGCCAGCAGCGAGCAGAACGCCAGCGACCTGGCCTACATGGCGAACATGCTGCGCATCAGCCCGGGATCCACCCTGCTGCTCCGTGGCCACGTGGACAATTCGCGCGTGAACGAGTTCATGAAGCAGGGCGGCGCGGCGCTCGTCCAGCGCATGTCCATCAAGGCCGTGGCACTGAGCAAGGAGCGCTGCCTCTCGGTAGCCAAGATGCTCACCGAGAAGCACAAGGTGGACCCCGAGCGCATCGAAAGCATTGGCATGGGATGGCGGGAACCCCTGGGTACCGACATGGAGCAGAACCGCCGCGTGGAAGTGCAGTGGTTCACGGTCGAGTAGCGCAACCCACCTCCCCGATGTAATCCCAGGCACCCTCGGCGCGAAGAACAAGCATGAGTCCAGCTCCTTCCGCCTGGCGCAGCAAGATCGCCGATCCCGTACTCGCCCTGCTCCGCCAGGGGGTGTCACCGGCCGATGTCGCTCTGGCCGTCCTGCTCGGCCTCGCCTTCTGCGTCTTTCCGCTGGCGGGCATCCCCACCCTGCTCTGCCTGGTTGCCGCAGGCGCCTGGAAGCTCAACCTGCCGCTGATCCAGAGCGTGAACTACCTGGGCGCCCCGCTCCAGTGGCTGCTGTTCATCCCCTTCATGCGAATCGGGGAGCGCCTTCTCGGCTACGCTCCCCTTCCGCTGACCCTGGACAAGCTGCGGGACACCATCGAGGCCGGCGGGTTCGCCGCCATCCGGGAACTCGGCTCCGCCATCGCCCACGCCTGCCTCGGCTGGCTCGCGGTAGTGCCCGCCACAGCCACCCTCGCCTACCTGGCGATCCGCCGGATAAGCTCCCGGAATAATCCAGACAGGATTGCCGGATTGACGGCATTACACGATTGTGAGGACAGAGGACAAGTAGATCCGACACAAGGGGATCGGGGAAAATCGTACACGACAAGCAAGTAAACTTCTGGTAGCGTCTGTCTTGGTAAACGGCTTGAAACCAGCCCCATGCCGTAGCATCACGCAATCGTTTATGAGCAACAGACCGACAGCAGTAGATCTTTTCGCAGGAGCGGGGGGGATGTCGCTTGGTTTCGAACAGGCGGGGTTCGATGTCGTTGCCGCCGTCGAACTGGACCCCATTCATGCCGCCGTTCACCACTTCAACTTCCCGCATGCCGCGACGCTCGCCTCCTCGGTTGTCGGCCTCGAAGCCGATTCGATTTTAGAGCGTAATAGCGAGGCAGCCCGCAAGGGGGGG
>CBFGVE010000082.1:0-8259 GCA_965651915.1 uncultured bacterium | reverse complement strand
CCCCCTCAGGCCAAGGCTCCGCAGCCGGAGACTACCGCTCCCACTTCCACCACCCATCTCGATATCCCCAGTTTTGTTGCCCAGCGCAAAGAAGAGATGGACCAGCTCGACCGGGTCCGCCGTCTCATCGATCTCGGCAAAACCGCCGAGGCGGAAGCCCTCCTTGAGCAACTCGACGCGGAAAACCCCCGTTACGGCGAAGCCATGATGCTCCGGGCCCAGCTCAGCATGCAGCGGAAGGACTTCGCGCAGGCCGCCCAGTTCCTCAGCGAGCTGCTCGCCGCCAGTCCCGACCGCCAGGACGCCCGCCGCCTCTTCGCCGCCGCTGCCGAGGCCGATGCCAACTTCCCCGCGGTGGTGGCGCTCTCCGAATGGGTTATCGAGCAAGACTCCTATGCCATCGACGCCTACAACGCGCTGGGCCAGGCCTGGCTGCACCTCGAACAGCCATCGAAGTCCCTTTCCCCCCTTAGGCAAGCGCTCAATATCGACCCCAGCAACATCCTCGCCCAAAACAACCTCGCCGAGGCCTACACCCGTCTCGGGGAATTCGGCAAGGCGGTCGAGCTATACCGCAGTCTTCTGACCCGCGAAAACGTCGACTCCCTGATCTACCTCAACCTCGCGCTCTGCTACACCGGCATGGGCGAATCCGAGTCCGCCATCCAGACCCTTTCCAAAGCGGCCGACCTCTTCGGGGTGAGCGCGGTCCGCATGTGGCTCCAGAACAGCGCGTTCGACGGTCTCCGCAGCCACTCCAGCTACCCGCGCCTGGAATCCCGTCTGCGCACCCAGCCGGTTTCGCGGATCATCGAATCGCCAACCACCCTCGGCCAGCCTTCCCCGACACCTCCCGCCGCCCCACCCGTTTCCCTCCCCACTCCACCCTAAAAAGGGGTCAGTCATTTATTATTGTCATTTTGCCGGAATGACAAAAATAAATGACTGACCCCTTTTTCTATTCCCTAGAGTTTCGCACCCATGAGCCACGAACAGGAAATCGCGCGCCGCCGCACCTTCGCCATCATTTCCCACCCGGATGCCGGCAAGACCACCCTCACCGAGAAGCTGCTGCTTTACGGTGGCGCGGTACAGCTCGCCGGCTCGGTCACCGCCCGCAAGAACCAGCGGGCGACTACTTCCGACTGGATGGCCCTCGAACGCCAGCGCGGAATCTCGGTCAGCTCCACTGTGCTCCAGTTCGAGTACCGCGACTGCGTGATCAACCTGCTCGACACCCCCGGCCACAAGGATTTTTCGGAGGACACCTACCGGGTGCTCATGGCGGTCGACGCGGTGGTGATGGTGATCGATGCCGCCAAGGGCATCGAGAGCCAGACGCTCAAGCTCTTCGAGATCTGCCGCATGCGCGGGATTCCCATCTTCACCTTTATCAACAAGCTCGACCGCCCCTCGCGCAATCCGCTTTCCCTGCTCGACGAGATCGAGAACACCCTCCAGCTTCCGGTCTGCGCGATGAACTGGCCGCTGGGCGACGGGGCTGATTTCCGCGGCGTCTACGACCGCCATGGACGCCAGGCCCATTTCTTCGAGCGCACCGTACACGGCGCCTACCGCGCCCCGGTCGCGCTGCACAACGTGGACGCTCCCGCCGTGCGCGAACGCATGCAGGAAAAGGCTTATGAGGCGCTCATCGCCGAGCTGGAGATCCTCGACTCGGCCGGCGAGCCCTTCGATCTCGACTCCGTCAGGGCCGGCCAGCTCAGCCCGGTCTACTTCGGCAGCGCGGTGAACAATTTCGGCGTGCATCTGCTGCTCGACGCCTGCGTGGACTACGCGCCGCCGCCCCAGCCCCGCAGCGCAGGAGGAAGGCCCGTCGCTCCAGAATCCGAGGCGTTCTCCGGTTTCATCTTCAAGATTCAGTCCAACATGGATCCGCACCACCGCGACCAGATCGCCTTCGTGCGCATCTGCTCGGGCCGCTTCGAGCGCGACATGAAGGTCGTCCATTCGCGCACCGGAAAAACGGTGCGCCTCTCCAGTTCCCACAAGGTTTTCGCCCGCGAGCGCGAGACGGTTGACGTAGCCTACGCTGGCGACGTGATCGGCCTGGTGGGCCATACCGAATTCGGCATCGGCGACACCCTCGCCGAACAGCCGGGCATCGTCTACGACGAGATTCCCCAGTTCGCCCCGGAGTGCTTCGCCTTCCTGCACAATCCCAATCCGTCGTCCTTCAAGCGCTTCCGGGCCGGGCTGGACCACCTGCTCCAGGAGGGCGCGGTGCAGCTCTTCCATATCGACACCGACATCCAGCGGGTTCCGCTGCTCGGCGCGGTGGGCGGCCTCCAGTTCGAGGTGCTGCAGTACCGCCTCGAATCCGAGTACGGCGCCCCCTCGCGGCTCGAACCGAAGAGCTGGAACCAGATCCGCTGGGTCTCCACCCCGGACGACACCCCCCTCAACGACCAGTCGCTCCCCAACGGCTGCCGCATCGCCACCGATACGCATGGACGCACCGTGGTCCTGTTCGATTCCGACTGGACGCTGAAATACTTCCAGGACAAGAATCCCAAGGTCGAGCTGCACAAGCTCCCGCAGCCGATACGCCACTGAGCCTCCCCACATTCCATCCTCGCCGCCCCCCACCCATCCGCGTACTATGGTGGCCATGAAGAAGCGCCTCGACATTCTCGCCCTCGAGCAGGGGCTCGCCGAATCTCGGGAAAAGGCCCGGCGCCTGATCATGGCCGGCCAGGTCTTCGTCGGCGGGCACCCCCAGACCAAGCCCGGCCACGAATACCCCGCAGACGCGGTGCTGGAGGTCCGCGGCCAGGAGCGCTTCGTGAGCCGCGGCGGTGAAAAGCTGGAGGGCGCCTTCGCCGCCTTCGCCCTAGATGTCGAGGGCCTGGTCTGCGCCGACATCGGGGCCTCCACCGGCGGCTTCACCGACTGCCTGCTCCAGCACGGAGCGGCGAAGGTCTACGCGATCGACGTGGGCCGCGGCCAGCTCCACTGGAAATTGAGGGAAGATCCCCGGGTGGTCTGCATCGAAGAGGTCAATGCCCGCTATCTCGCTGCCGAGCACCTGCCCGAGCCGCCCGCCTTTGCCGTGATCGACGTGTCCTTCATCTCCTTGACCCTGATCCTTCCTGCGCTTATACCTTTGCTCGCGCCGGGAGCCCAGCTCGTGACCCTGATCAAGCCGCAGTTCGAGGCGGGCCGCGACCAGGTGGGCAAGGGCGGGGTGGTCCGCGACCCGGAGGTCCACACCCAGGTGCAGGAGCGCATCCGCCGGTTCGGCGAGGACGAGCTGGCGCTTCGCTGGCTGGGGCTGGCCGAGTCGCCGCTCCGGGGGCCGGCGGGCAACGTGGAATTTCTCGCACACTGGAAAAAGCCATGAAAAAACTCGGCATCATCGCCAACCTGGGCAAGCCCGACGCGGACGACGTCCTGGCCCGCCTGGGTGCCCAAGCCAAAAAGCTCGGCCTCGCCCTCTTCGCCGACGAGGCGACCAGCGCCCTGATTCCCGGCTGCTCGGCGGTCGCGGCGGACCGCCTGCCCGGCGAAATCGAGGGCCTCATGGCGCTCGGCGGCGACGGCACCATGCTCAATGCGGTCCACGTGCTCGGCGGCGCGGAGATTCCGGTGATCGGGCTCAACATTGGCAGCCTCGGGTTCATGACCAGCATCACCCTCGACCACCTCGACGACGCCATGCGCGCCCTGGCCGAAGGCGACTACACCATGTCCGTCCGCACCCTCATCGACTGCGAACTGCACTCGGCCAGCGAACCGCCGCTGCGGCGCATCGCCCTCAACGACGTCGTGTTCGGCTGGGGCCGTCAGCCGCGGGTCGTGTCCCTCGGACTCTCGGTCAACGGCGAGGAGGTCACCTCCTACCTGTGCGACGGCCTCATCGTGACCACCCCCACCGGTAGCACCGGCCACTCCCTCTCCGCCGCCGGCCCCATCATCCATCCCGACGCCCGGGTCTTCCTCGTCAACGTGATCTGCCCCCACACCCTCAGCACCCGCCCCATGATCCTGCCGGACGACGCGACCATCGGCATCCAGGCCCGTGAAATTCCCGAAGGCAAGGAACTGCTGTTCTCGGTGGACGGCCAGTACTCGCATACGCTGCGGGCGGGCGACGTGGTCAGCATACGCCGCCACCCGGCCGGCGTCCGCTTCATCCACCTTCCCGGCTACAGCTACTTCGACGTCCTCCGCCGCAAGCTGCACTGGCGGGGGTCCAATCTTTAGTGTCCTGTCAGGACAAGCCCATTTATCGGACTGAACACGAGGAGCCCGCCATGGCACGCCAACGACTCGACCTTCCCAGCGATTTTCCGTTCAGCACCCGCTTCTCGCTGCGCATCACCGATATCAACTACGGCGGGCATCTCGGCAACGACACCCTGCTTTCCCTGCTGCATGAGGCGCGGGTGCGCTACCTGCGCTCCCTCGGCTACACCGAGCACGATATTGAGGGTTGCGGAGTGATGATGGTCGACGCCCAGATCGTGTTCAGCAGGGAAGGCTTCGCGGGCGACGAGCTGGAAATTTCCGCCGGCCCCTTCGACGCCGGCCGCACCGGCTGCGACTTCTACTACCGCGCCGTGCGCATCAGCGACGGGCGCGAGATCGCGCGGGCCCGCACCGGCATGATCTTCTTCGACTACGCCCGCCGCAAGCCCCTGCGCGCCCCCGAAGCCTTCACCCAGCGCTGCGGCGTTTTCGCCGCCGGATAGCGCGGCCTGCGTAACGGGTCAGCATTCGCCCTCTTGCATGCATTGTTCGTAGCGCGAGCCGTGAGGCCGTATCTCCGAACGGGTCCTAGCGCCTCACGGCACCCCTACAAACCCCGCCCTCACGTCACCCCCCTATTGGAAGTTCAGCCCGACCGCAAAGCACCAGAGCTTCGCGTCCACCCGGGTGCCATCGGCCTCGGCCTGGCAAAGGGCGTCGAGCAGTCCATCGAGCGGCAGCTCCACGACTTCGAGCTGCTCGTCGGCCTCGCGGCTGGGCTCGCCGCGGCCAACTACCTCGGCGTACACGAGCGCGACCGAGGCGTCGGTCACGCCGGGCGACTCGTAGACTGCCGGGCCGACCGACCGCAGTTCGCCGATGCAGCCGGTCTCCTCGGCCAGCTCGCGCAGCGCGGTTTCTCCGGCGCTGTGCCCCGCCTCCATCAGGCCGGCGGGAAACTCCAGAATCCACGACCCGAGTGGCGGACGAAACTGGCGGACCACCACGATGCGAGGCGGCGTGTCGCGGGTGGTGGCAATCACCGCCACCGCGCCGGGCGTGTCCTTGCGGGAGACAAACTCCCACGTGCGCGGCTCGCCGGAGGCGTTGATAAAAAAGCGCTCGCGGAAGCGCAGCCAGCGCCCCTCGTGGCGGGTCAGGTCAGATTCGGGATCGCTCATCGCCCACCCATAGCACAGGCCGCCGGGGGGACACCAACAATTTGCGTCCGCCGAGTCGGGCCACCACCCTTACCGAGCCTGCTCAGCGAACCGCCCATTGTGATGTACTTGTGCAAAACGCTGGAAATGAGCGTCTGGTTTTGCAACGCTTCCGACGCTGCCGCTCGGCAGCAGAAGCGGGAGGTTGGCACCATGACATTCGAGCAACTACAGTATTACCTGCGGCATCTAGATTCCCCCGTGATTCTTCTCGAAGGCACACGCGCCCTGCCACCGGAGATGAGCCCGCGCCTGACCGCAGTAGCCGGACGGCTCGCAAGCGCCTTTCCCCAGGCCAGGTTCCGCACCGGCAACGCGCCGGGGTCCGACGAGGCCTTCGCCGAGGGGGTTGCCAGGGTGAGCCCCGAGCGACTCGAATTCATCCTGCCCCAAGCGGGCCACCGCGCAGGCAGAATGCCGGCCCAGTCCCTGCGCCGGGCCTACACCGAGCTGCCAAAGGTGGCCGAGGCGCGCATCGTAGACGAAACCCTACGCTCGTCGCCCATCTACGGCCAAATGCTCCAGAAGCGGGAGCAAGTCCCACGCCTACAGGCCAGTGCACGCTACATCCTGCGCGATACTCTCAAAGTCACCGGTCTGGACGCATGGGGGATGAGCCCGGCCAGCATCGGGCTGTTCTACGTCAACGAAGCCGACCCGATGAAAGGCGGGACTGGACATACGATCCGCGTATGCCACAGCCTCGAAGTCCCCGTGGTGTTCCAGCAAGTCTGGCTGGGCTGGTAGCCAGCCTAGCACCGCCTCACCTCGCCTACCCCGCCCGCTCGACCAGGCGGCCGTTGATGTACTTGTGCAGAACGCTGGAAATGAGCGTCTGGTAGGGTAGCCCCTCGTGCAGGGCGGCCTTCTGTAGGCGTACCAAGTCGCGCTCGGCCATGCGGATGTTCACCCGCTTGTCCTTGCGAAGCGCCAAGCGGGCAGCCTCGCGGTAGCGGGCCATCTCGGCATCCGCGTTCGGTATGCGCTCCCACTCTCCCCGCTCCACAGAATCGAACATGGCTTTTTCTTCCGGTGTCAACTTCATGTCATTCACCTCCCAGATACTTTCGCGTCATCTTCCGGCTAGGAATGATGGTCTTTAGAAAAATCACCTCTTCTTCCTCCACGAAGGGCACGAGGAAGGCGTATCCTTCCACGTTCACAATAAAAATCCGCTGGCCCGGATACGGGAGCTGGTTCGGGTGCTGGATCGTGTCGAGCACCCCCCCACGCGCCAGATGAAAGAGTATATCCTCGAACAGGGCTCGAATTTCACAATTGTCAAAAGGATCCGCACCGCTTACATTTTTGTCGAATGAATACTTTCCGCCTCGTTCTCGCCCAAATCAACCCCACTGTGGGGGCGCTCGCGCGCAATGCGGACCTCATTCTGGAGGCGGCTCGGCGAGCAGCCGAGTCGGCCCCCGACCTAGTGGTGTTCCCCGAGCTGGCCCTTTCGGGCTATCCGCCGGAGGACCTAGTCCTAAAGCGCCATTTCATAGAGGATTGCGAACGGCAGCTCGACCGGCTGGCCCGGGAGCTGCCCCCGGAAATAATGTTCGCGGTGGGCAGCCCTATCCGCGGCGAGGACCACCCCCACAACGCGGCGGTGATCTTCCACGGCGGCCGCATCGCCGCAGTCTACCGCAAGATGCTGCTGCCCAACTACGGTGTTTTCGACGAAAAGCGGGTCTTCGCCCCCGGAACGCGCAGCCTTATCCTCCACGCCGGACCGGCCCGGATCGGCGTGCATGTGTGCGAGGATTCCTGGATTCCCCGCGCCGCCCCGGTGCAGGATATGAGGGAGGCCGCTCCCCATCTCGTGGTGAACCTCTCGGCCTCGCCCTCCCACCGGGGCAAGCTCGCCACCCGGCAGGAGATCCTGCACCGGGCGGCGGCCGAGATCGGAGCCCCCATCGCCTACTGCAACCTGGTGGGCGGACAGGACGAGCTCGTCTTCGATGGCGGCAGCCTGCTGGTCCGGCCCGACGGCCGGGTCGCCGCGCGGGCACGGCAATTCGAGCCGGAGCTGTGCGCCGTCGACATCGAACTGCCCGAAACCGCGCCCTCCGCTGCCGGGGTGGCCGAGGTGATAGAGTGCGTACACAACTCCCCCGCCAAGCACCCCCCGCTTTCCTGCCCGCTGGCCGCGCCGCTGGCCGACCTTGCCGAGGTCTACGCCGCGCTGCGCCGCGGGCTGCACGACTACGTCGAGAAAAACGGATTCCGCAAGGTGCTGGTCGCGATCAGCGGCGGGATCGACTCTGCCCTTGTTGCCGCGCTCGCGGTGGATGCCCTGGGGGCGGACCGGGTGGTGGGCGTGACCATGCCCTCGCAGTACTCCTCCGAGGGAACGCTGGGCGACGCGGGCGAGCTGGCCCGAAACCTGGGCATCGCCTTCCATACCCTGCCGATCCGGGATCTCTACGACCGCTACCTCGAGCACATGGCCCCCTTCTGGGAGGGTCGACCCGCCGATGTCGCCGAGGAGAACATCCAGGCGCGCATCCGGGGCAACCTGATCATGGCCTTCTCGAACAAGTTCGGCTGGCTGGTGCTCGCCACCGGAAACAAGAGCGAGCTGGCCACCGGCTACTGCACCCTCTACGGCGACATGGCCGGCGGCTTCGCCGTGATCAAGGATGTGCCCAAGACCCTGGTTTTCGCCCTCAGCCGCTGGCGCAATGAACAGGGCGCGGCGCCGGTGATCCCACCGAAGGCGCCACGCGCCCTGATCGCACGGCTCGCCGGCCACTGGCTGAGCAGGCGTAATCGCGCCGCTACGACGACCCGGCCCTTGAAGGATTGGCCTGCATCGGCACGACAC
>CBFGVE010000081.1:0-8283 GCA_965651915.1 uncultured bacterium | reverse complement strand
TCGGCGAAAGTGGCGTAACGGTTGATTATGCCCGTTTTCCCATCAATGTCTTCAAGATCGAGGACCCAATCTGCGTCCGAAATGGCGGATGGTGATACTTTCTTTGAGGCCCGACAGTCGGCAGCCTCATTAAGGGTAGACCATCGCCATCCCGCTGGCGCAGGATAGGGAACGTCATTCCCTTCAACGCCTCCTCCGTGCCTCCGCGCCTCCGTGAGAGACTCTTCCGTCGCCTTTTGTCCGACCAGTTTGCCCCGAACCGCAAGCTCCAGCACCAACTCCCGCATCTTCGCCACCGCATCAGGCGCGTCGGCGAAGAGGTCGAATTTCTGGATGAAAGTTTCCAGCTTCACGCCTTGGCTTCCTCTACACGCGTCCATTCGAGGAGCTTGGCTTTGAGCAGTTCCTTCGATGGCAAGTAGAGCTGGTACTCCTTGGCGTGAATGTTGGCGTCCTTGGGCAGGGTCAGTTTCACCACGGCGTCTTTCTTTTCTTTGCAGAGGAGCAGGCCGATTGTGGCGTTTTCCCCTGACGGCCTGTGGGCTCTATTGGACGATGCCAATTTAACCGTATTATTCTCATGAAATTCAAGGGGGGCCAATTGTGCAGAAGGCTTCTGCACAATTCGAGGCGCGCGATCAGCGTAGTCCAAGAAGAACCGCCGCATGTAGTCTAATTTCCGCTTCGAAAACCCGCGCCCGAATTCCTCGGTCAGCCGTGCTGAAAGTTCTTTCAAAAGCTCCGCGCCATACGCTGCCCGCCTCTTCCCTTTCTGCTCATGCTCCACGATGCGACGACCAATGTTAAAATTGGTCATCACCTGAAACGTATCGGCGACGGACGCGACACTTCCCCGGGCTGACAGAATGAGATTTCTCACCTCGGCGGTGAGCGCAGCGAGGCTATCGGGTTTGGCCTTTGCGACGACGGTTCGTTTGGATGCAGGTTTCTTTTTCATCGCTCCAGCGCCTCCATCAACTGGGCCTTCAGCTTGCCCCGCGTTTCGGCAATCTGCGCAACCAGTTTCTCGTACTCGGGCAGGAGGTGGTCCACGTCGCCGGGGCCTTCGTCGGCGTTGTGCGGATTCTTGAGGTCGAGGTTGTAGTTCCCGGCCTTGATCTGGTCGATGGAAACGCGCCAGGCGTGCTCGTTCTCGACGCGGGCCTTGAAGCCGTCGGACTCGTCTCCCCACCACGCGCGCTCGGGCTCGAATTCCTCGATGCGGATGGGCTTGCCTTTGTTGTAGCTCTTTACCCCGGACGGATAGGGGTGCTCGTAGTACCAGACGTGCCCGGTCTTCGGTCCTTTGGTGAAGAAGAGCAGGTTGGTGCGGATGCCGGTGTAGGGGTTGAAGACCCCGTTGGGCAGGCGCACGATGGTGTGGAGGTTGCAGTCGGTGAGCAGGGCCTCCTTGATCCGGGTCTTGACCCCTTCGCCGAACAGGGTTCCGTCAGGCAGGACGAGCCCGGCGCGGCCGCCCGGCTTGAGGATCTTCATTAGCAGCACCAGAAAGAGGTCGGCGGTCTCTCGGGTGCGGAACTCGGAGGGGAAGTTGGACTCAATGCCGTCCTCCTCCATTCCTCCAAAGGGCGGATTGGTGACAATGACGTCCACGCGCTCTTTCGGTCCCCAATCGCGCAGGGGGCGAGCCAGGGTGTTGTCGTGGCGGACATTGGAGGGCACGTCGATGCCATGCAGGAGCAGATTGGTCATACAGAGGACGTGCGGCAGGTGCTTCTTCTCGATGCCGGCAAAGCATTCCTGGATGGCGCGCTCGTCTTTCCCGGTCCGGGCCTGCTTGCGCAGGTGCTCAATGGCGCAGACCAGGAAGCCGCCGGTGCCGCAGGCCGGGTCGAGCACCGATTCGCCGAGACGGGGGTTGACCTGCTCGACGATGAACTGGGTGACCGCCCGGGGCGTGTAGAACTCGCCCGCGTTGCCAGCCGACTGGAGGTCCTTGAGGAGTTTTTCGTAGATATCGCCGAAGAGGTGGCGGTCGTCGGAGGCGTTGAAGTCAATCCCGTTGATCTTGTTGATGACCTGCCGCATCAGGGTGCCATTCTTCATGTAGTTGTTGGCATCCTCGAAGGCCATGCGGATGAGGGTATGCATACGCTCGCCGCCGGTCAGATTCTTCAGCTTGGGCAGGAGGGTGTTGTTCACGAAATCGAGCAGCGCCTCGCCGGTAATGCCCTCCTCGTCCCTCGCCCAGGCAGACCAGCGGAGGTGAGACGGGAGCGGCGACTTGTAGCGGTCGCGCAGCATTTCCATCTCGTGCTCGCGGTCGTCGAAGATCTTGAGAAAGAACATCCAGCCGAGCTGTTCCAGGCGCTGGGCGTCCCCGTAGGTGCCCGCATCCTTGCGCATGATGTCCTGGATGGTCTTGACGATGTTGGAGACGTTGGGCATGAAGTTTATTCCAATTTTTTGGCACCGGGAAGGCGCTTTTGGACGGTGGCAGAGAGCAGGGTGCGCAGTTGGCCGATGGCGATTTCGTTGAGTTTCAATAGCCGCTCTGGTGCCGGGAGCTCCTGGCGGATGAGGACCGAGTTGAGGCTCTCGAGGTTGGTGAGGACGACGAGTTGTTCGAGCGTGGCATGGTCGCGTAGGTTGCCTTCGGCGCCAGGATGGGCATCGCGCCACTGTTTTGCCGTTCGTCCGAACAGCGCAACGTTAAGCACATCGGCTTCGCTGGCATATACGAGGGCTGCCTGGGCAGGGGTGACGGCAGGGGGGATGAGGGTTTCCTTAATTGCGTCGGTGTGGATGCGGTAGTTGATCTTGGCCAGGGTGCGCTGGAGGTTCCAGTCGAGCTTGAGTCGGTCATTTTCCTCGTCCTTGAGGCGCTGGAACTCCTTGATGAGGTAGAGTTTGAACTCGATGGAGACCCATGATGCAAATTCGAAGGCGATGTCCTTGTGGGCAAAGGTGCCTCCGTAGCGGCCCGTGGCGGAGATCAGGCCAATGGCTCCGGTGGAGTCAATCCAGCGCTTCGCGGTGAGTATGAAGCTGTTAAGTCCTGCCTTACTTCTAATCCCATCGAATTCGATGGGATTAAAACCCGGGTTGTTGAGCTGTTCCCAAATGCCGAGAAACTCGATGGTGTTGCGGTTGCGCAGCCAGTTGGAGATGAGGTAGTCCGTCCGTTCAGCATCCTTGTAGCGGGCGATGTCGGTTAGACTGATGTAGTCCTGCTGGTTCTTGGAAAGAACGGACACGCCCGCGCCCTTGACTTCGATGGTGCTTCGACTGGTTTTGCTCATGGGTCAGGCGGCCTCGACATAGAGAGCGGTTTCAAGGTCGCGGATGGCGGCGAGGTAGTTCTCGCGGCCTCCGAAGAGTTTTACGATCTCCATCGGGGTGCCGAAGGCGCGGAGCGGGTCCACTTTCAGGGTATCCAGGGATTCCACGCTGGTGATGCCGCTGTCGGAATACTTCTGTAGCAAGGCTTCGAGCACGGCGCGGGCCTTGTTACCGTACTTCCCGAAGACGTTCCGCTTCCGCACCCGTTCCGCCCGTTCTTTCCGCGTGAGCGGGGGCTGATCGAAGGCGACATGGCAGACGAGATCGAAGGCGTCGTAGTCGCGGCCGACCTGCTCGGCCAGTTCGTAGAGGAAGACGCCCTGGCTGGCCAGTTCCTCGATGATGGCCTGCTTGCGCTCGGCGGCGTTCCAGGAGGTTAGGAAGGCGTCGAGGGAGGCGTAGTTTTTGTGGACGGCCTTGCGGGTGTAGTCCTTGAGGGATTCGGTGATGAGCTTGCCGTACTCATCGAGGTACTGGACACGCTCCATGACCATCATGACCGGGACGTTGTCCACGTAATAGCGGATGCGCTGCCGGGGACCTTCACCGTCCGGTCCGATATCCGAGGGCAGCGGGGCTCCCGGAGTCCCATCTTCTTGCGGGGCTAGGGGCTCTTCCGGCGGGATGGGGGGCTCGTCGGGGCCGGGCTCGTAAATCTGTACCGGGTCGCCATCGAAGAGGGGGTCGGCGAACAGTGCGGTCGCCCGCCGGAAATCCATGATCGTGAAGAAGAACTTGTTGTAGTCCTCGTGGATGCGTGTACCGCGTCCGATGATCTGCTTGAACTCGGTCATGGAGTTGATGATACGGTCAAGAACGATCAGGTGGCAGGTCTGGGCATCGACCCCGGTGCTCATGAGCCGGGAGGTGCAGGCAATGACCGGGTAGGTGGATTCGGGGTCGATGAAGTTGTCGAGCTGGGCCTTGCCCTCGTCGTTGTCGCCGGTGATGCGCATGACATACTTGGGATTGTTGGCGGCAAGGTCGGGGTTGGCATTGACCATGGCCTGGCGCATCCGTTCGGCGTGGTCGATGTTCTCGCAGAAGAGGATCGTCTTGGCGAAACGGTCGGTGGCACGCAGGAATTCGGTCACCTTGGCAGCGACCAGCGCGGTACGCTTTTCGAGGATGAGGTCCCGGTCGAAGTCCCGATCGTTGTATTCGCGGTCCTCAATGACCTGGCCATACTTGTCGGTCTGGCCGTTTTCCGGCCGCCAGCCGTCCAGATCCTTGTCGAGGCCGATGCGCACGACCTTGTAGGGTGCGAGAAAGCCGTCGGCAATACCCTGGCGGAGCGAGTAGGTGAAGAGGGGCTCGCCGAAGTACTCGATGTTGGAAACGTCGCGGGTTTCCTTAGGGGTGGCGGTCATGCCGATTTGGGCGGCTGAAGTGAAGTATTCCAGGATTTGACGCCAGCGGGCGTCATCGGCGGCGCTACCCCGGTGACATTCGTCCACGATGACGAGGTCAAAGAAGTCGGGGGAGAACTGCTTGTAGATGTTCATCTCCTCTTCCGTTCCGGTCACGGCCTGGTAGAGGCATAGGTAGATTTCGAACGACTTATCCACCGTGCGGTTGGTGATCTTGGTCATTGCCGTGCCGAAGGGCTTGAAGTCGTTGGTCTTCGTCTGATCGGCGAGGATATTGCGGTCCACGAGGAAGATGATGCGCTTCTTGGCCCCGGCCTTCCACAGGCGCCAAATGATCTGAAACGCGGTGTAGGTCTTCCCGGTGCCGGTGGCCATGACCAGCAGGACCCGGTCAAGGCCGCGGGCGATGGCCTCGACGGTTCGATTGATGGCGATGTGCTGGTAGTAGCGCGGCGACTTCCCGGAGCCGTCGTCGTAGTAGTCCTGGGTATTGACCTCCTGTTGCTGGGTGGTCCAGCCCTTCGCCTTGCAGTAGCGGTCCCACAGTTCGTGAGGGGAGGGGAACTGGTCGAGCGGGATTTCGCGGGTGACTGGACCTGTAGTGACGGTGCGGTCGTGTTCGAGAAAGGCATCGCCATTGGAGCTGTAGGCGAAGGGGACGTCGAGAATCTCCGCATAGTCCAGCGCCTTCGGCATGCCATCGCCCAGCGAGTGGGTGTTGTCCTTGGCCTCGACCACCGCGATGGGGAGATTGGGCTTGTAGTAGAGCAGGTAATCAGCCCGTTTGGCCTCCCCCCGCTGAACCGTCTTCCCTCGGACGATGACGCGGCCCTTGGTGAAATAGGCCTCCTCGCGTATCTGGGCCATCACGTCCCACTTCTCGCCCTTCGTACCGACCAGTGCGGGCGTGATGAACTTCGTGCGGATATCCGCCTCTGTGAGGTCCTTCTTGTTCATCTGAAACGAGACACTTTCATCGGTTTCGTATTGGGAAAACGTGCAAGCAGGCTGCTCGCTAGACAGGAAAAAGTCAAGCCGAACCCGCTCCAAATGCGCCGGTTGCACGATCAACCGGAGCGCGGACACTCCTGTCCGCCTTCCCCGGCACCTCCCTCAATCTCCGCGCACCCCTCCGGGGTGCAGATACTGTCGGGACCTGGTCTCGGGGGCAAGCCCCCGAGCTAAGCCCGACGGCCCCTCCGGGGCCATGCGCTTCGCTCAATGCGAAGCCGGGTGGGAATAACCTGAAATTTCCCCTTGTCGCCGCCACCTCGAGTGCTAGGATTCCACCACCTTGGGCGCATGCGGGCAGTCACGAACACCGAAGCTCTAAATCGACCTCCGTGAAGCCCAAGCCATCCCGTCCGTATTTCGGACATCGCAGCGTAGAATTCAACTGTTCTGCAAAGGAGACATTGATGCCGGACTTAAGCGCATACCTGAATGTCTACAACACGGCTCTCGTGGTCCTGGAGCGCAAAGGTTTCGCCGTGCGGTTTGATGGGTCGAAGGATTGGTGGTATGCGAAGAAGGGCGACTGGGAGTTCCTTGCTGATGATCCCATGCAACTTCTCGGGCTCGTCGCGATCTACGAGCACCACTCGCCCACAGAGAAGAAGGAGTATTGGTGGAAGATAGACGAGCCGGACCTTCTCACCAAGCTGGACCCAAGTGTGAAATGAGAAGATTGCAGAATACAAATGTTGGGCGGCAAGAGAAATGAATATATCCGAAAAGAACTACCTATCTGACCTCGGCACTTTGTTACGAGAGAATGCAATGCGGGCAAAGGCTGACGCCAGTAAAGCAAAAAATTTGGATGATGGCCTATTCCAAAAAGGACGACAGATGGCCTACTACGAGGTCATCTCGCTTATGCAACAGCAAGCGGAAGCATTCGGGATTCCACTAACCGATATCAATCTGGAGGGACTTGATCCCGAAAAAGATGTGCTGCAAAGCGAATTGGGGTCGGACCGAAGCAAGTAATGGGTTGCGAATAGCATTCGCACGGATGAAGCATGGAAAAAGTTCTTAGAATCCTGTTTTCAGGCCTGAGGCCTGAAAGCGATGTGCTAAGGTCAGCGCCATGCCCTGAGCGAATCGAACCTACCTGCCCGGCCACGTCAGTCCCCTGCGGAATGGTCCTGCGCGAGGCCCGGGCCGCTTACGGCACTTCGTTCGGTCCGACCCCAGAGCCACTGTTGATCACATCCCAATTCCGGAATCAAACTTGTGACAAAGCTGCAAGGGTTTCTTCAACGCGCCTGTAATGAGCTTGGGCTGACCATCGTCGTGCCCATGCACTTGACTGTACGCGACGGCATTCAAATCATAGCACAAGCATTTCTTCCTCAACTCGGAGCAGTCAAGGGTATGATTATTGTGAATCACTACGATGACCTGCTCGGTATTGCGTCGGAACTTCCACGCTTGGGCTATGGTTACAGCGTTTTGGATGAACCATTACCATCAGAAGATTTTGATTTGGAATCCTACGTCGAAATGTTTTCGCACTGGGGTTGGGGTGTCAGCAACGAAGGAAAGCCGGACTGGATGGTAAAGTAAGTTGCCGCAGGGGAGAATCGGGGTCGGACCAAAGCTAGAAATTGGTTGCAAATCGCGAATTCGCACGGATGAAGCATGGAAAAAGGTCTTAGAATTCTGTTTTCCGGCCTGAAAGCGATGTGCTAGGGTCGGCGCCATGCCCCGAGCGAACCGAACCTACCTGCCCGGCCACGTCTGCCCTCTGCGGAATGGTCCTGCGCGAGGCCCGGGCCGCTTGCGGCACTCACTTTAAGGTTGAAAATTGGCCGGAGAATATGATTCGAGAAAGCATACTTGCAGAACTCAAGCGGCGCTATCCAGAGGAGCCTTACCGTGTTGGTGATGAAGGAAACATCGTGGCCGTCTTTCCTGCGAAGTGTTCCGAAGTTGGCGACGTCACAATTTGGGACGACGGTGACGAGGCAACCGTCATGATCGAAAATATCACCCACGGGCATTTCAATCCATACGACGAATCTCTGTCCGAAGAGGAGCGTGATAGGCGGGTAACCGAAGAGGTCTGCGATTTTCTCGATGCCCTATTTCGAGACGATGTTCTCCTGTGGACATCTGACCGAGCAGGTGGCTGGGCCAGACTCGATCTATGCAAGGATGGCGAAAAGGAAGACGATTTGATTTCTGGCCTCAAGAAGGGTGCCAAATACTTCGTCTGGTCCGGCCCACGAATGGACGCCCATCAATAAAACGCACCGTTGTCCAAAAAGCGCGCTTTTTGGAATCGGATATTACGCCCAAAAGTGGGACAAGATCACGACCGACACTGAACAAGATAGTGGTCGCACCCATTCCGCAACATGCATAACCTGCTTCGTATAAATAGGATACACCTTAAAACAGGCCATTTAAATCCGTGCCGGACCTGCATAAGCTGCTCAATATAAATGAGATAACCATAAAAACAGGGCTGAAATGGGGCTTACAGCCGATTTTCGGGGGCGAAAAGAGGTTCTAACGACTTTTTGCCAGGGGGCAGGCCCTGGGGCTGGTCTATTTGTGAGGTGCGGTTAAGGAGGGTAGGGTGGGGGCCGAGCTTTTTTGGGGG
>CBFGVE010000080.1:0-8381 GCA_965651915.1 uncultured bacterium | reverse complement strand
AGAGCGCCACCCCGCAGGGGTTCGGCTACTGCGTATTCGGCCGGGTGGTCGAGGGGATGGAGGTCGTGGACAAGATCCGCGGCGTTCGCACCTCGAACCGCGGCGGGCACGGCGACGTGCCGGTCGAGCCCGTGCTCATCCAGGAAGTCGTGGTCGAAGCGGCCGAGTAGCGGCTCCGACCCGCCCGGCTGCCATGGCAGGAGAACCCCAGGAGGACGCGGCCCCCGCCGGCGACAGTGCCCGGCGGGACGCGGCCCCGACCCTGCCGCCCTATCCCGGTGTCGGGTTCCGCATCGACGAATTCCTGATCCTGGACACGCTGGGCCATGGCTCCATGGCCACGGTGTTTCTCGCCTCCGACGCCACCGGTCACGAGGTCGCGCTCAAGATTTTCCAGGAGGGGCCGGGGGTCTCGGCCACGATGCTCGAGCGTTTCCGCCGCGAGGCCGAGGCCTCCAAGAAGCTCCGCCGCCACCCCAACATCATCACCATCTACGCCACCGGCAAGGACGGGCCCTACCACTACATCAGCATGGAGACGGTGGCGGGCAGCCGTACACTCGAGGACGTCCTCGCCGAGGGCACCCTCAGCATGAACAACCTCGTGCGGGTCATCGTCAAAATCGCCCGCGCCCTCCAGTACGCGCACGAGCGCCGCATCGTCCACCGCGACGTGAAGCCCACGAACATCATGATCGACGAATTCGGCGAGCCGCTGCTCACCGACTTCGGTGTCGCTTCGCTCAAGGACTGGCCCTCCTGCACCCTCACCGGTGCGCTCACCGGAACCCCGCTCTACATGTCGCCCGAGCAGGCCAGCGCCGACGAAACCGGGCCCCAGAGCGACATCTACTCCCTTGGCGTTGTGCTGTTCGAGGCGCTCACCGGCGTTCTGCCGCACAGCGAGACCCGGAACTCCCCGGTGGGCGAGGTGCTCGAAGCGGTGAAGAACGAGGCCCCGCGCCGCCCCCGGTCCTTCCGCCGCGACATCTCGCCCGACCTTGAGGCGGTCATGCTCAAGGCCCTGGAGAAGAACCCCCGCGACCGCTACCCCGACGCCGAGGGGTTCGCGATCGACCTGGAGCGCGCCCTGGCCGGCCGCCCGGTGAGCGCCTTCCACTTCCACCATTTCGACCGCCTGCGCTACTTCGTCCGCCGCCATCGCCACGCCATGCAGCTTGTGCTCGTCGCGGTGCTGGTAGCCGGAGGATCGATCCGATTTTTCCGGGAGCGCCTGTCTTCGGCCCAGCACGAGAACCTCGTACAGATGGCGCGCCTGCAGAACGCTTTCTTCGAGCGCCGGTCGGGGAGTGTCTCGGCCAGTTCCGGCGAGCGTACGCCGCGCGCCTGGCACGAGCTGCGGCTCGCCCGCCAGGAGATGCAGTCGGGTGAATGGCAGGCGGCCTCGCAGCGCCTGCAGGCTTCGGTGAACCTCGCCGCCGAGTTCAACGACCAGCGCACGATGGCGGTCGCCCGCCTCGAGCAGGCCCGCTGCGAGACCATGATCGGCAACCGCCCGCTCGCCATGGACCTCTACAAATGGGTGGTGCAGAACCACGATGCCTCGGCTGCCGACGCGGAGCAGGCGCAGTGCGAATATCTCGCCCTGGCGCTGCTTGCGCGGGACCGCGACAACGCGCTCAAGGTGCTGCTGTGGCGCAACCCGCCGCTGGATGGTCCGCTGCGGCTCTACATCGATTGCCTAGGCGGCGAGATCCCGGCCGACCTGGTGGCCGAGCGCATCGCCTCCATTCCCCGGCCCTTCCGCAACGACGTGGCCTTCGCCGCCGCGATCCAGTACTACCTGGAGTCGGATCCCCGCAAAAGCGCGCGCATGCTGCGGCGCGTGATGCAGGAGTCGGCCCCCAGCCAGGAATGGCCGGCCCCCTTCGCGAGGATGCTCTATGCTGAAATCAACCGCTAAGCTCGCCGCCGCCCGCCGCCCGCTCGGCTTCCAGCGCAGCCGCCTTCTGCTGGCGCTGGTGATCGCCACGCTGCTGGCCGGTTTCGTCTACGACATGGGCCGGCAGCTTATCGAGGCGCGGCAGTGCCGCTCCAACCTCGCCGCGATCTTCCGCGGCATCGAGCTTCACGAAAGCTCCCGGGGCGTTCTGCCGCGCCTCTCTTTCTTCCCCGACAATCCCTTCGACGGCGAGACCAGCCTGCGCGCCGTGCTGGGCAAGTTCGCGGTCGACAGCGAGGCCTTCGTGTGCCCCGGCTGCCGTGCCCGGCTTCGCGGCCTCGGACTGACCTACGTCTGGAACGTCGAACTCAACGCCCGGCGCCGCGCCGACTTCGCCGAGCCGGAGTGGATGCTCACCGAAATCAACGCCCTCAACCCCCGCCTCGATCGTCCGCACCCCTTCCACTATAACGTGCTCTACACGGACGGCAGCGTGCGCAAGCTCCGGCAGCCCCCCGCTGGCTTCCCCTCCGCCGATCAGCTCTAGCGCCCGGCGCCCCCGCGCCTACCGGCCCGTCTCCCCGGTCAGGGCGCGCAGACTGACCTCGGCGTGTTCGGTGAACTGGCTCCAGTCGAAGCGCCAGCTCCAGTTCCCGCCCGGCCGGCCCGGCACGTTCATGCGGGCCTCCGAGCCGAGCCCGAACAGATCCTGGAGCGGGGCGATGGCGGTGTTGGCCCGGCTGCGCCAGGCCAGGCCGATCAGGTCCCAGTGGATCTGGCTACCGTCGGTGCCGATGTATTCGAGGATGCCCCGGCGTTCGGCCTCGATGTCCGCCTGGCTCCGGGTGCTGCCTTCGCCGGCCTGGCTCCAGAACCAGCCCACCGTGGTGTCGTTGTCGTGGGTGCCGGTGTAGACGATGCAGTGGGGCGGGAAGTTGTGGGGCTTGTAGTCCTCGGCCTTGTCGTCGTTGCCGAAGGCGAACTGGAGGACGCGCATGCCCGGGAAGTCGCAGGCGTCGCGCAGCGCCTCGACCGCGTCGGTGATCACGCCGAGGTCCTCGGCGATGATGGGCAGCTCCCCTAGCGCATCGCGTAGCGCCTCGAACAGGCGGATGCCCGGACCTTCCACCCAGCGACCGTTGATCGCGGTGGGTTCGCCGCCGGGAATCTCCCAGTAGGCCTCGAATCCCCGGAAGTGGTCGATGCGGACGATATCCACCAGCTCGAAGACCTTCCGCATCCGGGCGATCCACCAGGCGTAGCCGTGGTGTTCGTGGACGTCCCAGCGGTAGAGCGGGTTGCCCCAGAGCTGCCCGGTCGCGCTAAAGTAGTCCGGGGGAACTCCGGCGACCACGGTGGGGTGGCCGCGGCCGTCGAGATGGAACAGTTCGGGTTGCGCCCACACGTCGCTGCTGTCGTGGGCGACGAAGATGGGGATGTCGCCCACGATCTTCACGTTTTTGCGGTGGGCATAGGCGCGGAGCCGCCGCCACTGATCGTGGAAGAGAAACTGCAGGATGCGGTGGTTGCGGATCGCGGTGGCCAGACGCTTGCGGGCGGCGGCAAGGGCTGCGGGCTCGCGCAGGGCCAGCTCCCGGGGCCAGTCGACCCAGGGGCCCCCGCCGTGCTCGGCCTTGATCGCCATGAACAGGGCATACTCGTCAAGCCAGTAGGCCTCGTGACGGCAGAACCGCTCGAAGGCCGCCCTCGTCTTTTCCGGCGCCCTGCGGGCGAAGGTACGGCATACACTCTCCAGCACCTCCATGCGGGCGAGGATCGCCGGGCCGAAGTCCACGCGGTCGGCGGGAAGCGAGGGGAAGGCTTTGAGGCGACCGGCGCTCAGCAGCCCATCCTCCACGAGCTGTTCGAAGCTGATCAGCAGGTGGTTGCCGGCAAAGGTAGAAGGCGACTGGTAGGGCGAGTCGCCATAGCTCGTGGGGCCTAGGGGGAGGACCTGCCAGAGTCGCTGGCCCATGGCCTCCAGGCGGTCGACAAACCGGCGGGCTTCAGGGCCTATCTCGCCTATGCCGTAGGGGCCGGGCAGGGAGGTGGGGTGCATGAGGAGGCCGCTGGCGCGATCGAACTTCATAGGGAATCTCCGGTTAAAACGGTTTAATGCCGCCGATGGATATACGCCCGGGGCCTGCCAAGTCAAGCCCCGGCTTCTTGCCTGCTCCGTTCACCCCGGCCCCAGCCCTTCGTCGGGGGATACCGCGGCGCAGCACCTTCCCCGGCGTCTCCGTTCCACAGGCTGGGCCGAACCTCCCGCCGGGCTGGCTGTTCGCGCGGAAGACGCGCTAGAGCGTGAGGCGCGAATCGATGTCCAGTATCACCGGCAGCCCCCAGCGCTGCTCGATCAGATCCCTGATCTCGGCCAGGTCGTCGAGGTTCAGGCTTCGGCCGCCTACCGATTCGGCGCGCAGATGCACGCTGCCGCGGTAGAGGCGGACGCGTACCTCGCTGAGCCGTACCGGGCCTGCACCAAGCTCATAGGTCTGCCTGGCAATGCCCTGCTCCATCCGCCAGGTCTGGTGCATGTTGCGGAAGGAGATCGAGAGGGGGATGGAGACCGCAAACAGCAACGCGAGGGACACGGTGAATCCCCGGCGCGATTTGATCACCGGCGCATAGCCTAGTGCCCAGAAGGTCACCGCCGAAGAGAGGGCGATTCCGATGAGGTTGGTGACGAACAGCAGCATCGCTCCGCTAATGGTCGGCAGGTCCATCCACCCAATCCCTATGCCGGCCGCGCACAGCGGGGGCATGAGGGCGACCGCGATGGCCACCCCGGGCAGGCTCATGCCTATATTCTCGCGGGCGAAGGCGTAGGCGGCGGCGATTCCCGACGCGATGGCCACGCCGAGATCCAGCAGCGAGGGCTGGACCCGCGCGGCGATTTCCTCGGTGATTCGCGCCGTCGGCACCAGCAGCGCCATGGCGGCGGCCGTGCCGAGGGCAATGGCCACCCCGGACCCCAGCGTGGCGAGCGGCTTGCGGATCAGGCTCTGGTCGCCCCGGAGCAGGCCCATGGCCAGCGAAACGATCGGGGACATGAGCGGCGCCAGCACCATGGCGCCGATGATCACCGCCGCGCTGTTGAGGAAGAGACCCAGGCTGGCGATGATCGCGCTCAGGATGGTCATGATGATGTAGTCGGCGCGGATGCTGGCCGATTCGCGCAGGGAGCGGAACAGGTCCTTGAAATCCTCCTCCAGCGCCCGGGTGAAGAGTGGCAGGTGCCGCTTGAGCATCGCCACCCGGTCCTTCTGCTCGGGAAGGTTCTCGATCCGCGCGGTGTCCTTCTCGTCCTCTGTCCCGGCACCGGCTTGCAGGGCGAGAAAGGGCTCGCCGACGGCCATCATGAGCGCCCGGCTGTGGAGGTGAAGTTCGAGCATGCCGGATTCGCGCGGCCGTCCATCGATGCGGTAGGATAGAGGACCCGGGCCTTCGATTTTCAGGTACGAGGTTTTGAGATAGCTGATTGCGCGGGGGAGCCGCTTGAGGGTGTGGTCCCCCTTGAAGACGGCGGTGAAAAGAAACCCGAAATATTCCAACAGCGACTTTGGCGCGACAAGGACGGTGGACATCTTTCCATCCTGGGCGGAGACCGAGGTGGTGAGTAGGCGGGTGGCTGGTCCGCGGACTTCGTTCTCGATCGTGACCAGGCCGGTGATGACGGTGCGGATGACCCGGTCTTTCGCGGTGGTGAGGGTGACGGAGAAGGGGGCGATGCCTTTGAGCCGGCCGAGGTTGTGGAAGAGGGTTTTCCACCGGGTTCTCCAGCTGCGGGGCTCGGGGCGGGCACCGTGGCGGTGGCCTTCGAGAAAGGGCGTGTCGCCCATAACCAATTGCCCTATGACCACCTCGTCGTTGCAGGTGAGGATGTCCACCGGGTGAGGTTCCGCTAGGAAGGCGGACTCGATCTGGGCCTCTTGCTTCGCGGGAAGGGCAAACCAGCGCAGAAGCGGAGAGTTGGGCTCGCAGGGGATTAGGCCAATGGCTGCGCCGGCCCGGCGGGCGGCGTTGAGCATCGCCGGAGCCTCGGCAGTCGTGCAGATCGCCACCATCCGGGAATCGGGAGGCAGCGATGGCGCGGCCTCGGCGGCCAGAGGGGCGGCGGGACGTTCGTCCAGGGGGATGCCGCGCTGCCTCGCGAAGTTCCGGGCGGCCTCAACCAGGACCGCCGGAGCGCGCTCACTGGCGGCGAACACTACCTTGGTGGGTCCGCCGACACGCTCGCCGACCGCGCCGTTCGTGCTGGGGGAGTCGTCCATGTCGACAGCATAGCGCAGGCCGTCCGCCGGGGCAACGGGGAAGGCATCGGGGAAAAATGACAATAATAAATGACTGACCCCTTTTGGGGGGCAAAAAAAGAGCGCCGCGTTGCTGCGGCGCTCCTTTTTTCTAGGGGGTGGGGAGGGCTAGATGCGGGTGCCGTAGAACGCGCTGCCGTAGCGGGCGTCCGCGCCGAGGATGCTCTCGATGCGCAGAAGCTGGTTGTACTTGGCGACGCGGTCGCTGCGGCTCAGCGAGCCGGTCTTGATCTGGCCGGCGTTGGTCGCCACCGCGATGTCGGCGATGGTGGCGTCCTCGGTCTCGCCCGAGCGGTGGCTGATCACCGAGGTGTAGCCCGCGAACTTGGCCATCTCGATGGCGTCCAGGGTCTCGGTGAGGGTGCCGATCTGGTTGACCTTGACCAGGATGGAGTTGGCCACGCCCAGCTCGATGCCCTTCTTGAGGAACTTGGTGTTGGTGACGAAGAGGTCGTCGCCCACGAGCTGGCACTGCTTGCCCAGCTTGTCGGTGAGGATCTTCCAGCCGTCCCAGTCGCTCTCGTCGCAGCCGTCCTCGATGGAGATGATCGGGTACTTCTTGAGCCACTCGCCGTAGAAGTCGACCAGTTCGGCGGCGGTGCGCTCGGATTTGTCGCTCTTCTTGAAGACGTATTTGCGGGTCTCCTTGTTGAAAAACTCGGAGGAGGCGACGTCGAGGGCAAGGAAGATGTCCTCGCCCGCCTTGTAGCCGGCCTTGCCGATGGCCTCGACGATCACGTCGAGCGCCTGGGTGTTGCTGGCGAGGTTGGGGGCGAAGCCGCCCTCGTCGCCGACTGCGGTGTTCAGGCCCATTTTCTTAAGGACGGACTTGAGGGCGTGGAAGACCTCGGCGCCCATGCGCAGGCCTTCGGAGAAGCACTCGGCGCCCTTGGGAATGATCATGAATTCCTGGATGTCCACCGGGGCGTCGGAGTGGGCGCCGCCGTTGAGGATGTTCATCATCGGGATGGGGAGGGTCTTGGCGTTGGCCCCGCCGATGTAGCGGAAGAGGGGGAGGTCGGAGAAGTCGGCCGCCGCCTTGGCCACGGCGAGGGATACGCCGAGCATGGCGTTCGCGCCGAGGTTGCTCTTGGTCTCGGTTCCGTCGAGTTCGAGCAGGGTGGAGTCGATCTCGTTCTGGTCGAGGGCGTCCATGCCCTGGATGCGCGGGCCGATGACCTCGTTGACGTTCTTGACCGCCTTGAGCACGCCCTTGCCGAGGTAGCGCTTCTTGTCGCCGTCGCGCAGCTCGTTGGCCTCGTTCTCGCCGGTGGAGGCCCCGGAGGGCACGGCGGCGCGGCCGGCCGCGCCGGATTCGAGGATCACATCGACTTCGACGGTGGGGTTGCCGCGGGAATCGAGAATCTCCCGGGCGTTGACTTCGAGGATTAGGGACATGGGGGCTCCTTCGGGTTGCTGTTTCAAAATCGCGCCGTCCATGACGGACGAGCCAAGGACACTAGAGGAAGCGGGTGGGGAGGGCAAGTGAGAATCTTGGCCACGCTCCCCGAGCGGCCTCTAGGGGCTTCGCCTATGCCGGGGGAGCGGCGGCACCGGGTTCCGGGCTCCGCAGGGCGCGCAGGTCCGCGCCGGACGGGTTCTGGAACACGCGGAGACCGAACTCGGGGGCCACGGCCAGGATGTGGTCGAAGATATCCGACTGGATGTCCTCGTAGACCGCCCAGCGGGTGTCGGAGGTGAAGGCGTAGATCTCGATCGGCAGGCCGGCCTCGGTGGGCTGGAGCTGGCGGACCATGCAGGTGAGATCGCGGTGGATGGCCGGGTGGGCCCGCAGGTAGGAGGCAAGGTAGGCCCGGAAGGTGCCTACGTTGGTCAGGCGGCGGCCGTTGATCGGCGAGGACGGGTCGATCTGGTGCTGGCGGTTGTAGCGCTCGATGTCCTCTATCTTCTGGTCGATGTAGCCGGCCAGTAACTGGGCCTGGCGGAGCCGCTCGACGTCGGCGGGCTGGAGAAAGCGGATGCTGTGCATGTCGATGAACAGGCTGCGCTTGATGCGGCGTCCGCCGGTCTCGGTCATGCCCCGCCAGTTCTTGAAGGAGTCGGAAATGAGGGCGTAGGTGGGCACGGTGGTAATGGTCTTGTCCCAGTTCTGCACCTTGACCGTGGTCAGGGTCATGTCCACCACGTCGCCGTCGGCGCCGTAC
>CBFGVE010000079.1:0-8395 GCA_965651915.1 uncultured bacterium | reverse complement strand
AAATCCAGCGCTGAGCAGCCATATCGCACAGATCCCCACCAGCCCCTTCCGATAACCCGGTCTTCCCCAGGCCAGCAGAAGCAGCGGACTCGATATCGCCAGCACGAGAACACTATCGTACCGGGTCAACAAGGCTAGGCCTAGACTGGACGCACCCACCAGAGCATCGCCCAGACGGGATTGGGGCGCATCGCTCCAGCGCTGCAGCCCCACGAACCCGCCTAGAATCAGCACTTGCCCCAACAGCTCGGCCGTAGAAAACCTGGCCATCCAGAGCTGGGCGGGGTTGAACGCCAACAAGACCGCCGCCAAGAAAGCCCATCCCCCACTCCCGGTCCACTGCCGAGCCATGACATAGTAGAGAGGAATGCTCAGCGCATAGAGCAGTGGATTCAGCATCAACGCGGCCTCGATACCCCCAATGGCCGCGAAGACCGCCATCAAGGCCGGATAGCCATGAAAAAACTGAGGGCTGAGCCGCCCATCGAAGATGCGCATCCCGCCGAACGGCTCGGGAATCCCATGCAGGTCGCGAACCAGCAGGGGATTCAGCTCCGCCGGTAAGGCAACCAAGTCTGGGTGGTCGAACAGCAGCGAGCCATGCTCCACGATCTGCACCGCCGTATGGAGATATACGCCGGGATCCCAACCGCCGAGAATCAACTCCCCGGCGGGCAACGTCCAAAATAGAGAGGCCAGCGCGAGAATAAGCGTACCATATAGGTAGAGATCACGGCTTTTGTCCCCTCTTGGCAAGCTGGGCACACCGCGTAGACCGAGGACGAGAATTCCCACCGCCACGCACAGAGGAATCCAAACCTTAAAGACGCCCAGCGATGCCGAAACCAGCGCCGCGCAGACCAAGCCAAGAAATGCCGCGTAGCCAGCGCGAATCACGCCGGGAAGATGGAAGATCGTCTGCTTGATCACGCGTTGTACTCTATCCACTTGCCACCCCGGAGGCAACCCGCTTCAATGGACATCTGGCTTCCTGCTCACCTGACCCTATGCGCGCTCACGATCCAGCCACCAGCCCATACCAGCATCCCCCCTGCAACGCCTGCGGGCTGGTGGACTCGGACCCCCATTGCGTTAAAAACGGGCTGGGCCTCGTTCGCTGCCGCCAGTGCCAGCTTGTCTTCGTTGCCAAGCGTCCGGATGACTCGGCCATACTTCGCATCTACGACAGCAGCTATTTTCGTAACCCTGCCTCCCGCAGCGTCGGCTATACCGACTATCTAGGCGACGAGGCCAACATCCGCCGCACCGCCCGCCGCAGGGCGCGCATTCTAGAGCAATGGATGAGGCCTGGGCGCCTGATCGACTTTGGCTGCGCCACTGGATTCTTCATCAATGAAATGTCTCGGCGGGGCTGGCAAGTCGAAGGGGTCGATGTCTCCGACTTTGCCACCAGCTACGCGCGCCTGCGCTTCGGCCATCCCATCCACACCGGTTCGATCGAAAGCGCGCCGCTGCCGGACAACGCGTTCGACCTCGCCACCCTTTACGATGTCATCGAACATGTGCCCGATCCGCGGGCTTGCCTCCGCACCGTTGCGCGGACCCTAAAACCCGGCGGAGTGGTGCAGCTCAGCACGCCCGACATCGACAGCCTGCCTGCACGCATCGCAGGCCAACGCTGGATTGGCTACAAACTGTCCGCCGAGCACCTGTACTACTTCTCCGCCACGACACTTTCCGACATGCTGCGCAAGGTGGGTTTTGAAATCCTCGACATCCGCTACATCGGAAAGCACGTCTCGACCTCGCTGTTTCTGGACCGCCTCGCCATGTATTTTCCCCACTTTGTACAACCCCTCCAGGCCATCGAGCGATGGTTCTCCCTCTCCAGGCGATCCCTCTACGTCAATCCGTTCGACATCGTGTGCATCACCGCCCGGCGGAGCGGCTCGTGAATGCCCCGAACCGCGAGTACATCGCCGCGAGCGTGGTCGCGTCCCTTGTCCTGCTCCTGTTCATTGTCCATGTTTCAGGAACGGTGCGCTGGTGGAACTCCGACGACCCCCAGGTACTCCGTCAAGCAATCCGCTTTCCAGCCTCATGGAACTTCACCAACCCGTCTGTCGCTGCCGAGCTGACCCCCATGCACGCCACACCGCTGGTGACGCTTTCGCACCGTATCGACTGGCTCCTCGCGGGACTCCATCCCACGCCCTTCTACGTCCACCAGTGGCTTGCCGTGCTGATGGCGCTAGCCTTGTTCTACCTTCTGGCGCGGCGATGGCTTTCCCGCCCCGCCGCCGCCTTCGCCACTCTCTGCCTGCTGTCCACCCGGCCCATGCTCGAAGCAACCGATCTCCTAATGACCCGCCACTATGTCGAAGGGCTATTCCTGACGCTAGCCGCCACCCTGTTCTTTCTGCGCACACCCTACCGATGGACCCATAGCCTCGCAGCCTCCTTCTGCTACGCCTTAGCCTGCACCGCCAAGGAAATCTTCGTCCCGCTGCCCGCACTGCTGATCTTTCTCCCCCACACCACTCTTCGCGAGCGGACCGCCCGACTGGTTCCGCTGTTCCTCGTCGCCACGCTCTACACGGTTTGGCGCTTCCACATGCTCGGTATGCTTGGTGGATATGGAACCCCAGTATCCCCTAGCGAAGTTGTGCGCCTTCCTCTGTCCATTCTCCAGCATGCGGGCCTCCCCCCGTATGCCGCGCTAGCCACGCTGCTCGGCATCGCCCACCTCACCCTGGTGGCTAGGCGGCGGTGGAAGGTCTTCGCCCTCGCCGCCTCCGTGACCGCCTTCGCTCCCATCGTTCCCGTATCGGGCATGCTCACCGGGCGCTACGCTCTAATCCCCTCGCTCCTTATCGCAGGGTATGCCGGAGTGGCCTGCGAGCGTTTGCGCCTGCTAAGGCATCGCCCAATCGAGCGCATTCTCACGGCCGCCGCCGCCACCGCCCTGATCGCCACCCTACTAGCAAGCAATCTGGGCCCCCACCGCCTCGCGTTGCGTACCCACCACGAGCGACTACGTATCGAGGGCCAGTTCATTCTCGAACAGGGCGGCTCCACGGACCTGCTGCTCGATCCCGCAGGCGCCCCCTGGTACTACCAGGGCTTGGAATGGCTCCGCACAAACACCCTCGCCCAGGCTCCCGGTCCATCCGCCTCCTTTGACCATGCGCACCTATTCGAGCGTGATCTACCCGAAAACCAGCAATTTTTCCGCTATGACAAGGAACGCCACGCTATCCAACCCGTCCACTCCATCCACCAGGAACGGCAGGACTGGCGGGCCAGAACCAAGCCGCACCAGCCCCTACAGATCGAGACCTCCATGCGGGGCACTCTCCTGTCCTGGAAGCTGGGCCCATACACCGAAGGACGGTACAGCTTCATCCTCGAAGACTCGCTCTGTTTTCCCCAGCCCCCCAATAGCCACCGCTACATACGTCCCCAGCCCCGCTTCAGCTTCCGAGTGAAATACGAATCCCCCGAAGGCTGGCAAACCTACTCCCCCTTGCTCACCCTCGATGGCAACCCCGCCACGCTGGAATGGAGCCGCTGAGATGTTCACGCCCACCCGCACCGTCATTTTCGGCCCCTACAAGTCGGGCTCCACCGGGCTTTTCTACCGCATTCGCAATTCCCTTGCCGTCCGCCCCCGCGAACTGTTCGAGCCTATTCACTACGGCCCCGTACCCGGCGACATGCAGACCGGAGTGCTGGCCAAGGTCATCATCGGCCTCGATGGCACCACGCCGCGCGATCACTACACCTCGTTCCTCGAATTCGAGCGCCGCATACTTCTCGTACGCGATCCACGCGACTGGCTGGTAAGCGGACTCCTTTTCCTTCCCCAGCAGCATCCCGAAATCTACCGCGACCCCCGGCGCCGCGAGTCGCTCCTCGCGCTGCTGAGGGAAAAGGAGCAGAATCCCGACCGCATCTCCCTCCATCAGATCGCCCACTGCATCTGCCAGGCCCTGGGACACCAAGACACCTCCAGCCTGCTCGGCTGGATCCCCGCCCAGCTCGCATGGCTGGTCGGGTTCGACCAATCGCTCTCCGGTCACTTCACCCTGCGCTACGAGGACTTCGTCGCCGACCGCCTTTCCGCGCTGGAGAACTATCTTGGGTTCGCCCTGAACGGATCTTCGCTCGTGGACGCCGCGCACAGCCATGTTCCCCGCTCGCTCGCCGCCGGCGGCTGGCGGAACTGGTTCACTGCGGAAGACACCCGCGTGTATGCCCCCTTGCTTTCTTCCTTCCTGTCATTCTATGGTTACCCGACAAGCTTCCACCACCCTGGGCCGCGCCGTATCGATCCCTCGCTTTGCTCCCAGTACGTTGAAAGGACCATGGCTTTTCGCCTTCGCGCCTAATCCCAAGCCTTTCCATCGCCATGACCTGCACGGCTCCATCCCCTCTCAGAAACCTCGTCACCGACGGCGTGGAAATGCTCGAGCCCTACACGAGTCCTGTCGGCGAAGCCTTCTTCAATCCGCTGGCCAATACGGTGATGACCCGCGAAGATCCGCTCTACGTCGCGCTCGAAGCGCTCTACTTTCAGCAAGAATCGCTGGATGACCTCCTCCCCTCCACCCGCGGCGCCCTCCGCGAACACCAGTGGATAACCGGCTACCGCACCGACTGGGACCGCCGGTTCTGTCTCACCTACGCCTCGCTGGAGGCCAGCTCTCTCTGCAATCAGTCCTGCGTGTTCTGCCCAGTATCCGTTGCCCCGCGACCACACCACCAGATGGGCCTAGACCGCTACCGCGCCATCGCCGAACAGCTTGCTGTTCACCGCGACACCCTGCGCGGCGTTTTCATGAACAACTACAACGAGCCCACGGCAGACCGCCATTTCATTGAGCAGGTAGCCCTGCTCAAGGAACATGGGCTTGCCCCCGCACTCAACACCAATGCCAGCGGCCTCACCCCCCCGCGAATCGACCGCCTGCTCGAGCTCGGCGGCCTCGCCTACCTCTCGGTTAACCTCTCCACGATCAATCCCGACCGCTACCAGCGCGACCGGGGTGTCGATCTGCTCCACCGCGTACTTGCCAACCTCGACTACGCGGGCCAGCGCCCCATCGCCGAACAGATGATTATTGCCGTACTCGGCCATGAAGACGAAGACCACGTACAAGAACACGAGCGCATCGCCGAGCGCTTCGCCGGTAGTCGCTACGAGGTCCGGCGCTTCACGCTCATGGACCGCGCGCACTACCTAGACTTCGGACTCCCGAGCACCGCGCCCCACCAGCGCCTGCGCGGATGCGACCAGACGGGCTCCCGTCCAGTGCAGCACCTGCATATCAATCCCCGCGGCCAATGCATACTCTGCTGCCAGGACTATGGCGAGCGATACGTCGTCGGCGACCTCAGCCGGCAATCCGTAGCCGAGGTCATGTCGGGCGACGCCCTGGCCCGCGAGCGGCGGCTTATCTACGGCTACGAGCTAGCGCCGGCCAACCACATCTGCCGCCGCTGCGTTTTCACCTGCACCGATCCGGAGCCCGCATGACACCGCTCCGCATCGTTGTACTTTTCGATGCCCCCGAACTGTGCGGCGGCGTGCTGAATGCCACTTCGGTCGCCCGGCTGCTCGCTCGCGACGGGTGCCATGTAACCCTCTGCGCCGACGGACCGAAACCGGCATGGATCGACTGGCCCGGACCCTGGCACGACCACCACCGCTTCCAGATGGCCCCGCCCAAAGCCGATCTCGCCATCGCCACCTACTTCACCACCGTCGACTGGGCCTTGCGCCTCGGTCTCCCCCGCATCGTCCATTTCTGCCAGGGCTACGAAGGCGACCTCGGGCACCTGCACTCCCAGCTCCCAGCGATCGAATCCGTCTACCGCCAGCCACTCCCCACCTGGGTCGTGTCGCCCGCGCTATCCCAACGCCTAGCCTGCTTCGGGCGGCAAACCAGCGTTATCCCCCCCCACGTCTCCAGCGACTTCCGCCCCGCTCTGCGATGGCGGCCCGCGAATCCGCCCCGCATACTCGTCACCGGCATCTTCGAGGCCGAGGTGAAGAACGTTAAAACTGCGCTGCAGGCGGTTCAGCTCATGCGCGAAAATGGACTGGACTGCCGCGTGGAGCGGCTCTCCACCTGGCCGCAGTCCGACGCGGAGCGGGCCTTGCTCACCGCCGACACCTTCCACATGAACCTGGCTCCGGCGCAGGTTCCTCGCTTCATGCGGCGATTCGACCTTCTGCTCTTCACCTCCCACGCCATGGAGGGCTTCGGCCTTCCCGCGCTCGAAGGGCTGCGCTCAGGCGTACCGGTCGTGATCTCCCACATCCCCTCGCTGGCATCCTACACCGCCGCCGGGGTGGCCAGCGCCGCCCCCGGGGACGCCGAGGCCTTCTCCACCGAGGCGCTGCGGATCCTCCGCAGCCCCGCCGCCTGGCGCCACGCCCGCCGAACCGGACTCGCCGCCGCGCGCCATTACGACGAACGCTCCACGCTCGCGTCCCTGCGCGAGGCCCTCGGCAGGCTACCCCAGCAGGAGGCCGCGTGACAGGCGAGGCCCCCAATCCCATCCGCGTATCGGTCGTCATTCCCTGCCGCAACGAGGAAGCCTCCATCGGTACCGTCGTCCAGGCCGCCCGCGAGGGCCTGGCCAAGATGAAGGTCGAAGGCGAGATCATCGTAGTGAACAACGGCTCAACCGATGCCACCGCCGAGCGCGCCCGGGCCGTAGGCGCCCGCGTAATCGACGAGCCCCGCCCGGGCTACGGTTCGGCAATCCGGCGCGGTTTCGCGGCAGCATGCGGCGAGGTACTCGTCATGGGCGATGGCGATGCCAGCTACGACTTCACCCAGATGCATCTGCTCGTGGAGCCGGTGCTTGAGGGCCGCTGCGATTTCGCCATCGGCAACCGAATGAAGCGGCTGCGCAAGGGGTCGATGCCCCTGCTCCACCGCCATCTCGGAAACCCCCTGCTCTCGGGATGCCTGGCTCTCCTGTTTCGCTCGCGGCGGGTACGCGACGCTCACTGCGGCATGCGGGCCATCCGCCGCGACGCCTACCAAAGCCTGGGCTGCGCCACCACCGGCATGGAGTTCGCCAGCGAAATGGTCATCGCGGCCCTGCGCAAACCGCTCCGTATCGAGGAACACGATATCGACTACCATCCCCGCATCGGCCGCTCAAAGCTGCGCACATTCCGCGATGGATGGCGCCACCTTCGGTTCATGCTCCTCCATAGCCCAGCGGCTCTACTGCTCGCGCCAGGAACCTTCTTTTGGCTTCTCAGCATGGCCCTCGCCATGCGCCTCGCGGCTGGCCCCATCGCCTGGGGCGAGCGCCTAATCGATGTCCATGCCATGCTGCTGGCGGGACTGCTCAACATCGTCAGTCTCCAGGTGATGACCCTCGGCATGCTGGCTAAAGCTTCCGCCCACATCCGCGGCGTGAACCCCGACCCAGTCATCGCCTGGTTCTACCGATGGTTCACCTACGAAAAGCTCATGCTCATCGCCCTCGCCGGGCTGGTCGCTGGACTCGGACTCTGCGGCCACGTCATCTATCAGTGGGCTCAAAGCGGCTTCGGCCCGCTCGACCATGTGCGCCCCCTGTTCTTCGGTGCGCTGGCGCTGGTCAACGGCGTCCAGCTCGCCGCCGCTGGACACGTATTCAGTGTGCTCGCGTTGCCGGTTGACACAGCCCACACCGCGCCGACCTACCAAAGGCATGAGCGATGAGCCGCGCCTCCATTGTGATTCCAGTCCTCAACCCCGGGCGCTACCTGTCCGGGCTGATTCCTGCCCTGCTCTCCCAGGAGCCCCTGCCCCCATTGGAGATCATTCTCGTCGACTCGGGCTCCACCGACGGCTCCCCCCGGGCGGCCGCCTCCCGCCATTCCGAAGTGAAGGTCATCCCCATCGACCGTTTCTCCCATGGGCGCTCGCGCAACCTCGGCGCCCAGGCATGCCGGGGCGAAATTGTCGTCTGCATGTCGCAGGACGCCCTGCCGGCCAATCCGCAGTGGCTGCAGAACCTGGTCGCCCCGATTACCGAGGAGAACGTGGCCGCCGCCTATTCGCGCCAGGTTCCCTATCCCGACGCCCCTCCCATGGAGCGCTTTTTCCTCCTCTCCCACTTCCCCCCCGGCCCGCCGATCCGGCGCACCCGCAACGGCAACCGGCCAATCGGCCTGCGCGAAGCCTTCTTCTCCAACGTCAGCGCCGCCTATCGGCGCGACCTGCTGCTGCGGCATCCTTTCGACGAAGAGATCATCATGAGCGAGGACCAGCAGATTTCCCGCGCGCTGCAGCAGGCTGGCCACACCATCGCCTACCAGCCCGACTCCGTCGTCGTCCACTCGCACAACTACCCCCTGCGCACCATATTCCGCCGCTACTTCGACAGCGTCTACTCGCTGAGGACCCTGTTCCCCCATCAC
>CBFGVE010000078.1:0-8420 GCA_965651915.1 uncultured bacterium | reverse complement strand
ACGGCATCCGAAGGTCGCGTCCAGCTCATCCAGGCCGCAGCGTCAGCGGACTTGGTCCAGAATATGTTGGGAGCCTGCGTGGGCGCTGCGGTTTCATCTCTGCCGATCAATTCCAGCTCCGCGACTTTCACATTGTAGCCGGATTGCCCGACGCTATCGAGAATGAACAACCGATACACTGAATAATAGCCCGGCTGGGCGATGGAAAAGCTTTTTTCCTGATAGCGTGCGGTAAACGCCTGATCCGCCTGTTGATCAAGCGTCACCCAGTTTGTGCCGTCATTCGATCCCTGTAACTCCCAATCCGTCGGGTCGGCGCCGAGTACATCTCCACATACGAGGGTATAGCCGGTCACTTTCTGGGCAATGCCGTTGGTAAAGGTGTAGGTCCACCACATGTTGCTCACAACATACGGAACCAATGAAATCGTAGTGTTATTCCCGTCAAAGGCATAGGTCGGCGTCCAGACGTCCGAGCTGCTGTCGGGTGTTCCGTCAACGGCCAGATTGCTTTCCTGCATCGATTCGTCGAAGGTAATTTTGACCAGGTTCATCTGGGTGGCGGAGGTGCTGCTGATCGTCAGGGCATAGCCATCACCCGTTTGATGCAACGCAGGCTCGCAATACTGCAGCACCTGACCGTAACCGCTTCCATAGGGAGTCTTTTCCGCGGCGGTCGCCGGGGAGCGCCAGATGGTCGCATCCTGTAGGTGGGTCAGCATGCCGTTGTGCGCCACAAAGCCAACTCCGCCGGTGTTCGAGGTCCATTGGGTTCCATTCCAGTACAACCAGGTGGAGGTGCCCCAATCGACGGTCGGCACGCCGTCCTTGTCGGCATACCCGTGAATGGTTCCAGGAGAACCGGTACCCGTCGCGGCCCACACGAGATCCGCCCGGTTGGATTCGCCCTCCCGCCCCCGCAGGGGAAGTCCGGGAATCGCGGTGCCGTCCGCCTTGGACCAGGTGAGCCCCTTGTCATTCGACACCGCATAGAAGCCTTTCATACTCGTCAGATCATTTTCCGTAAACGCGCTAACGGCCAGATGCATGCGATTGCTGATATCGAAGCGCAGAGTTCCCTGATAGACCTGATAGGCATTGTTGGCGGGGCTGCCACCCTCTTCCCAGAACAGCACGTCCTTCAGGTTGGATACGCCGGTCTTCGGGGCTTTAGCACCCAGCGCTGTCCAGGTTCCATTCGAGGTATTGTAATGATACGCTGCGAACCCCATGTAATTTGAGGTGCCCGCAAAGGCATTCACGCGCGATGAGTAATACAGGTCGCCGTCCTGGTCATTGAAAAACTGACCGTAGCTCCAATCCATACCGGGCATGGACATCGGCGAATCAAGCCCACCGACAAAAGTAAACCCGCCCGTGACGTCCAGAGGCTTGTTGGAGCGCCAGTACAGCATGTTGTGTCCGCGGTAGCGCTTGATGTAATACTGCGAACTGGTTTGGGGATCATAGCCATGCATGTCCCCAGTGATGTGAATGTACCCGTCGGGATCAACGCCCAACGAAAATCGGTTGTGGGCGTCCGACCAGCACGTATAGGTGGGATCGTTGTTCGGATCCAACATCACCGTAGTGGTGGAGCCGTCCCGGTCAATTTGAGTAACCTGCGGCTTGTTGCTCGCGTCGGGCATCACTACAAACGTTTTGCCCTGCGAATGTCCAAGGGGGGTGAACCAGCGGAAAGGACCGGTATTGGGATCGATGCCCGCCGTGTACAACGGCGTCAACTTCATGACTTCGTCAGAAAAAGCCCCGGTGGAACAGAATCCACTCACCAGACCGACGGCCAGCACCTTAAGGAGGGTTCGATTTACAAAGCGTAAGACTGCTTTCATCGTTCGTCCTTCCTCCCCCAGTGGGGATCGCTATGGCTATTGTCGCCTTCCTCCGCCGGACGTTATCCTCTCCACCTGTTAGCGATTCAAGCAGCCGGCAAACAACAATCAAACAATTTTATATAATTACGATTTAATTCAATTTAATTCCTTTGTAACTTTTAAGAATAAGATAAATTGGTCGACTTCACCTCCGTTATGGCACCTGAAACAGGCGTTCTCACAGAAGCGGGTCGGGGCTCGTTTGCATCCCCCATATCCATTGTGCGGAAAGGTACCAGCCAAAGAATCTTAGGATTGCGATAAGGCGGGGCCTTCCCTGTCTGTACTGGGGCACGAGACGGTGGGGGCGACCCTGCGCTATGTGGCCTGCCTAGCCTCGGTGACGGAGAGCCCGGCTGGCCTGCTGCCCGCGCCCGTGGTGCAGGAGATTTCGGCTGAAGCCGCTGCGCCGCCTTTTGCCGCCGAATCGCCCCGCAGATACTTTCGCGGCTGGCTGAAGCATGCGTGGCACATCCCACAGTGCTCCGAATTTTGGGAGGCACCGCTAGGCGGGGGGCGGCAGGCTCGGCTCAACGGCGTTCGTAGCGGCGCCGTCAGGCGCTACCACCATGGCTGCCGTCCGAAGATACGGCCTCACGGCCGCGCTACAAACCCGCCCGGCTGCGATTTCCAATCCTGCATCCGCCAGCCCCTACTCTTTACCGCCAAGCTTACTTGCCTACCCTTAAGCGACTCGCTTCAGCGGAGAAGGCCACCCGTCCGGAAGGCCAGCCGCTTAAGCGTAGTCGGGCAAGTGTAGCGAGTAGGGCCAAGTCTTCGCAGCTCGCCAGCTCGGGCAATCAAACGAGGGCTCCGCCCAGCGAAGAATAATCTGGAAAATCGGCATGCGCAGCCCCAGCCTGCCGGGCAAAATGCACCGACAGAGCGGTCGTGCCCCAGTGTCGGTGGCTAAAATCGAGTTCGAGTATCAGCCCATTTCCCACTCCATCCCCCAGCCCGCCCGCACCCCCCGCCCGTGTATTTCGGACATCGACACGTAGAATTCAACGGTTCGCACGCAAAAGAATCCGAACCTATTTCACCACGAAGAGCACGAAGGGGCACGAAGAATGGAATTTGACGAGCTGTCAAACCGGGTTGCTGATCAATTTCAACGACATGAAGCTGAAGAATGGCATCAAGCGTTTCGCTCTGTAACCCTTCGTGCTCTTCGCGTCCTTCGTGGTGAAATGGATAATGGAATGCGAACAACGGCATTCAGACGGACGCTCGTACCTCGCGCCGCTGATGCCGGGGGTTTGGCAATGAAGATATATTGACTTCTTGTTTGCCTGTATTTACAGTGTAGTTATGGATGAGTTGCGTTTTGAGTGGGATAAACGGAAGAACCGCGAAAATCAGCGGAAGCACGGAGTCTCTTTCGAGGAGGCTCGGTCGGTTTTCTATGATCAACAGGCAGTTGAGTTCTATGATGATTCGCACGGCGATAAGGAAGACCGCTTTCTGCTTCTGGGGGTTAGCGGCAGACTTCGCGTTCTGATGGTTTGTCACTGTCTTAGGCAGGCAGGAAGCGTGATACGGATTATCTCAGCTCGCAAGGCGACCCGAAACGAACGAAGAGAATACCCATGGGGGACATCATGAAAGCAGAATACGACCTCTCCAAAATGAAGAAGCGGCGTAATCCATATGCATCGCGCCTCAAGAAGCAGGTTACCATACGAATGGGAACCGACATTATATCGTATTTTAAGGACTTGGCAGAGGAATCGGGAATTCCCTACCAGAATCTTATCAATCTGTACCTGCGTGACTGCGTCGAGCACCAACGAAAATTAGATATGAAATGGGCATCCTGATTTGAATTCCGGTATATCCCGGGGCGTCCTCCGGTAGCTACTTGACGGAGAGGGGTTTCCCATATTGCTCCGCAATTTGGGAGACACCGCTGCGCGGAGGGAGAAACGGGATGCTCCGCCCAGGGGCGTTTGTAGGGGCGCCGTGAGGCGCTATCTCCATGGATGTCGTCCGAAGATACGGCCTCACGGCCGCGCTACAAACCCGCCCGGCTGCGATTTCCAATCCTGCATCTGCCAGCATCCTTCTCTTAACCGCCACGCTTACGCGCCTACCCTTATGCGACTCGCTTCAACGGGGGAGGGCACTCGCTCAAAAAGCCAACCGCTTAAGCGTAGTCGGGCAAGTGCAGCGAGTAGGGCTCGGGTCTTCGCAGCTCGCTAGCTCGGGCAATCAAACGAGGGCTCAGCCCAGGAATATTCCGGGAAATCGGCATGCGCAGCCCCTGACAGCCCAGCAGAATACACCTAAAGAGCGGCCATGCTCTTTGCCGGGGGCTAAAACCCATGACCAACCCAATTCCCCCCATCCCCCGCCCGTGTTTTTCGGACATCGAAACGTAGAATACAACGGTTCTGCTTGGATAAATATTAATGAAACGACTTACACATATTTTTTGTATTGCCACAGTGTTCACCTTGATTGGCTGCACCTCGAATCCTTCCAAGGAGAAGTTTAAAGAACATCACACGGTTGTTTTCCGCATTGAAAATGGAACTCGGGTAAAGGAAAGGGTATCGAGGGTTGTACAGGAATATGACGAACAAGGAGAGGTCAGCAAGATTCTCTACTACGACGATGATGTTGATACATTGAGTCGTTACACGGAGCGCCATTTTGATCCCCCAAGCGGCATTGTCACACAGACTTCCTTTGATGCATCAGGCACGAAGGAAGATTGGTCAGTGGCGCTACTGCACGATAAAAAGGTAATTTGGCACAAGAGCTATGACTTGGAAGGAAATCTGGCCCTCCAAATTGAATCAAAATTCGATGACCAAGGTCGCCAAACCGAAGCGCTTTACCTCAGAGGCGATGGAACCACATTGCACAAGCTAGTTTATGAGTATGACGATAAGGAAAACAAAAAGACCCGAACAACCTATGATGCAGAAGGAAATCGAAAACCGGGAAAGGTTGTTAATCGGTACGATGACAGCAATAATCTCATAAGACAGGATTGGTACGATTCCCGTGACAGAATACACCTAGCATATGAATACACCTATCTAGATGGTAGGCGACAGGCGGAAGTTCAGTCGAGTTTTGGGAACGTATTCAAAAAGGTAATTTACAAGTACGAAAAGATGGGGAATGTAAAGGAAGCTCGTACTTATGAACCAGATGAAGACAGCGAAGACTTAGTTCTGCATAAAATCAAAATAACGAATTACAAATATTAGGATATCCACAACATTGAGACTACTTGGACAACGCCCGTCGATTCGGTCAACGCCTACTTTCCAAGTAGCTCATGATTAACGCTCGTACGCAAAATAATCCGAACCTATTTCACCACGAAGAGCGCGAAGGGACACGAAGGATGGAATGCGGGTTCTGGCTCCCCCGATCTTCGTCCCTATCGTTGTCCCGATCATCGTCAATTCCCCGCTGCCTCGTTAGTAGCGCGACCGTGAGACCATAATCCTCAGTCTCTAGCGCCTGACGGCATCCCTACCAACCCGCCCCGTGCGAAAAAGGACATTAAAAATGCCCGCGATAAACTCTGAAGGACCGATTTAACTATCCATTTCCGGGGGCGTTGGGCTCCAGGCCCCGTCAGATCCAGCCGCGGAGGCGGTAGGTGAGGAGGGCGATCATTTCGCGGAGGTAGGCGGGCTGGGCTTCGAGATCGGCCCAGAGGCCGTAGCGCAGGTAGGTCCAGCCGCCGAAGTCGGCCTCGGCCCCAACCGAGCTGGCGGCGCGGACCTGCACGTTTTGAAAGCCGGCCTTTTCGAAGCAGAGTACCGAGCGGCGTAGGTGGTAGCCCGAGCTGACGAGCATAAGCCGACGGTCCGCTCCGCCTTCGCCCAGCAGCGCGAGGATGTTGACCGCCTGTTCCCGAGTGTTGAGGGCTCGGGTCTCCATGAGGATGCGGTTCTCGTCCACCCCGCGCATGACCAGCTCCTGCTTCATCCGGCCCACGCTGTTGGCCTCGGGATCCTCGTCGGCGGGTAGCGACACGATGACCAGCGCGTTGGTGAACTCCTGCGCGGCATCGGCCCCGTGCCAGGTGCGGATGAGCCCCGATTCGCTGGGTATGCCGCCGCCGCCAAGCACGATGATTGCTTCGGGTACCGTGTCGTCGGCGGCATATTCGCTGGCGGCGAGCCAGCGCGCCCAGTGGCCCTGCGCGCCGGTGAGCGGCAGGGCGAGCTGCGCGATGAACAGCAGGGCGCAGAGGAGGAGAGCGAGTTTGACCAGGCGAGCGAGGCCTTGCAGGTTGCGGTAGGCGCTCATGCGGCCCCTTTGCGTCCGGCTTCCACAAGCGCGGCGACGTGGGCGGCGGAGGCCGATGCGAGCCCCTCGAGGTTGTAGCCGCCCTCGAGCAGCGAGACGATGCGGCCTTGGGCATGCCTACGTGCGATGTCGGCGGCGAGGTCGGTGAGGGTGGCGAAGTCGGCATCGGCGAGGCGGAAGAGGCCGAGGGGATCGCCTTCGCGGGCGTCGAACCCGGCGGAGAGGATCACGAGTTCGGGTTTGAAGTCATCCATCGCGGGGATCAGCTCGCGCTCGAAGGCCCCGATGACGTCGGCCCCGCCCGATCCGGCGGGCAGCGGGCAGTTGAGGGTTGTTCCCGAGCCATCGCCTTCGCCGCGCTCGTTGTGGGCGCCGGTGCCGGGGAACCAGGGGTGCTGGTGGGTGCTGAAGTAGAAGACGCTGCCGTCGTCGTAGAAGATGTCCTGGGTGCCGTTGCCGTGGTGTACGTCCCAGTCGAGGATGGCGACGCGGTCGATGCCGAGTTCGCGCTGAGCGTGGCGGGCGGCGACGGCGGCGTTGTTGAAGATGCAGAAACCCATGCCCTGGGTGGCGGTGGCGTGGTGGCCGGGGGGGCGGACCGCGCAGAAGGCGTTGCGGACGCGGCCTTCGACCACGGCCTCCACGGCGGCCTTGGCTCCGCCGCAAGCCCGAAGGGCGACATCGAACGAGGCCTCGCAGATGGAGGTGTCGCCGGTACGGAGCTGGGCCTGGCCGGATAGGCAGTCCTCCTCGGCGAGGTGGATGTAGGCGCGGGAGTGGGCTGCGGCGACGGTGCCGAGGCGGGCGCGGCGGGGTTTGTAGAGGAGGAGTTCGTCCAGGATTCCCGCCGTGCGCAGGCCTTGGATGACGGCGTCGTAGCGCTCGGGCCGTTCGGGGTGCCCGTGCGGGGTATGGTGCTCTTTGAAAACCTCGTGGGCTACGAGCCCTGTAGCGGAGCGGTGGTGCGTTTCCATCGGCGCAGGCTACCACGGAGGGGCAGGCGGGAACAAATGGAAATGCGGGTTTGTAGAGGCGTCGCCGCCGGGACTTCGTGGCAGTGGGGTGGGTCAGCGAGCGGGAGTGGTGCGCAGTTCGAAGCGGAAGGCTTCGTGGGCGATGGGTGTGGCGTTGGTGTAGCTGTGGGTGAGGCCATCGCCGACGCGGTCGACGTGGTTGCTTACCGATAACCAGCCGTTGGTGCTTTCCAGAACGAGGCTCCGCTCGAGGGTGTAGAGGCGGCTGCCGATGTAGGGGCTGGCGGAGGCGTCGCGGGTGGGGTAGCTCACCCGGACCGCGCTGCCGTCGCGCTCGATGGCGATCCGAGCGAGGTGGGCATCGCTGGCGGTGGGGTCGAGGCCCCGGAGGTATTCCTCGGCGTTGGATATGCCGTCACCGTCCTCGTCGCCCCCGGGAAGCACATCGGCGATAGCAGTGACTTCAGCGAAGTGGTCGACGATGGCCTGCTCCCAGTGGTCGGGAAGTCCGTCGCCATCCACATCGTCGTCGGCGGTATTGGCGCTGCCGGGGGTGCCGATGGTGAAACTGGGCCGCCAGGAGCTGGCGAGCGCGGGGTCTTCTCCGGTTATGAGTTCCAGCGAGGCTCCGGTGGCGCTGGGCCAGCCGCTTTGCGCGGAGAGGAAGGAAACCTGGCTGACGAGGTTGCTCTGCCAGTCCCAGAGGCTGAGGGTGGAGCCGTTCTGGGGGATGGTGAGCTGGGGAATTTCGACGACCCGGGTGCGGTGCTCGGTAGCGGTGAGGAAGTCGATGGAGTGGTCCCAGAGGGGCAGGGCGATGTTGCGCTGGATCATTTCGCCAGGGGGGGCGAGTTCGGCGAAGCCGTTGGTGAGCGCAAGCTGGGCCTCGGCGATGACGAGGTGGGAGGTGGGCGCCAAAAGGGTTCCGTGGGGTAGGCGGTAGTTTTCGTCGCCGGCGGCGAGCTGCCACCAGCTCAAGTCGATGGTTTCATCGGTGGGGTTGTAGAGTTCGAGGTAGTCGCCGCCCTGCGAGGCGTCGGCCATGATCTCGCTGATAACGACCGCGCCGGGATCATAGCTTCGCCCTGCGTTCCAAAGGTTGGTGTCCTTGTCGGACCAGCCGGCGGTGTAGAGCCAGTCCAGCCGGTCGGCGATGAAGGCTTTCACGTTGGCGACTTGGGTGGTGAATGCATAGGGGCTCTGGCCAAGCTGGGCGAAGGCAGGCTGCACGCTGGCCTGCATCTGGTCGAGGATGGGGTAGAGGGCGTTGGTG
>CBFGVE010000077.1:0-8612 GCA_965651915.1 uncultured bacterium | reverse complement strand
CCACCGGTCGAAGTCGCTCCCGTCGAGCAGACCGACCAGATGGTCGCACGCCCTCCGGTTGTCACCTTCCTCGGCCATGTAGACCACGGCAAGACCTCCCTGCTCGACCGCATCCGCAAGTCTGCGGTCGCCGCCGGCGAGGATGGAGGCATCACCCAGCATATTGGCGCCTACTCGGTGTCGCACAACGACCATGACATCACCTTCATCGACACCCCAGGCCACGCCGCCTTCACCGCCATGCGTGCCCGCGGGGCGAATTTGACCGATATCGCCGTGATTATCGTCGCCGCCGATGACGGCATCATGCCCCAGACCCGCGAGGCGATCCAGCACGCCAAGGCCGCGAATGTGACCATCATGGTCGCGGTCAACAAGATGGATCTGCCGGCCGCGAACATCGACCGTGTCAAACAGCAGCTCCAGCAGATCGACCTGAGCCCGGAAGACTGGGGCGGCACCACCATCGTCTGTCCGGTCAGCGCCCATTCCGGCGAAGGTATTGATCACCTGCTGGAGATGATCCTCCTCCAGTCGGAAATTCTCGAGTTGAACGCCAACCCTAAGCGGACCGCCGAGGGCCGCGTGGTGGAGGCTCAGATGGAGGCTGGCCGTGGCCCGACCGCCACTCTGCTGGTGCAGAACGGAACCCTGAAGGTGGGCGACATCGTCGTCTGCGCTCCCCACTGGGGACGCGTGAAGGCGCTGATCAACGACCGGGGCGTCAAGGTCCGCACCGCCGGCCCCTCGACCCCGGTGAAGTGCATGGGGCTCAACGGCGTGCCCGAGGCCGGTACCAAGTTCGAAATCTACAAGTCCGAGCGCGAGGCCCGCGACTACTGCGAGCAGCTCGTGGCCCAGCAGCGCCAGGAGGATCTCGGCGCTCCCACCCGCAAGGTAACGCTCGACGAGCTGTTCAGCCAGACCGACACGACCAACGTCAAAGAACTGCCGCTGATTCTCAAGGCCGACGTGCAGGGAAGCACCGAGGCGATCGAGCAGTCGCTCCTCGGCATTCCCTCGGACAAGGTCAAAATCAACGTCCTGCTGGCCGGCGTTGGCCCCATCTCGCCCAACGACGTGCTGCTGGCCCGCGCTTCAAGTGCCATCATCATCGGCTTCAATGTTAGCAAGGACAGCCAGGTTAGCTCGCTGGCCAAGCGGGAAGGCGTCGAGATCCGACTCTACAGCATCATCTACGAACTGCTCGACGACGTGCGCCGTGCCATGACCGGCCTGCTCGATCCCGAATCCCGCGAGAAAGTCCTCGGCCACGCCGAGATCCGCCAGATCTTCGACCTCAGCAAGCGCGGCCGGGCCGCAGGCTGCCTGGTCAAGGACGGGCGCATCAACGCCAAGGCCAAGGTCCGCGTGCTGCGTGGCAGCGAGGTCCTCTTCGAGGGCCGCTTCGCCTCGCTCAAGCGCTTCCAGAACGACGCGGCGGAAGTGCGCGATGGCCAGGAATGCGGCTTGCGTATCGAGAACTTCTCGAACTTCGAGGTCGGCGACGTCATCGAGGCCTACGAAATCGAGCAAATCGCGCAGTCCCTCTAGCCCTCGTTTCCCGGCGTCGGTTGCCGCCCAGGGCGGCGTATCGACAGGAGCCTACCCATGAGCGACCGCCTGACCAGAGTCAACGAGCTACTGAAGAGGGAAATTGCCTCCTATCTTTACCGGGTCATGAACCAGGAAGGTTTCGACCTATCCTCGGTGACCGTGACCCATGTGATCGTCTCCAGCAACCTCCGGCAGGCCCGCGTGCTGGTTTCGATACGCGACCACCAGCACGACCGGGGTTCCATGCTCCGCATGCTGCGCGAAAGCCGCCAGGCCATCAACCAGCACCTCCGCCGAACGGTAAAGCTGAAGTATGTACCCGCCTTAAACTTTGAATTCGATGACTCCCTGTCGTCCGGCGACCATGTGCTGGACATTCTGGACCGGCTGGAGCATGAGAACCCTTCCCTGGAGCATGATGACGATACCGAATCCGATGCATAGGAACCAGCCCCGCCGCCGCCGTTTCGACCACGTCCACGGCGTTCTCCTCGTCGACAAGCCCTCGGGCTGGACCTCGCACGACGTGGTGGCTAAAATCCGCAACCATTTCGGCTTCGACAAGGTCGGCCATGGAGGAACGCTGGACCCGATGGCGACCGGGCTGCTTCCCATCCTCCTCGGCCGCGGCACCAAACTCTCCCAGCAGGTCATGGGCACCGACAAAATATACGAGGGCGAAATGCTGCTGGGCATCGAAACCGATTCCCACGACGCCGATGGCCAAGTCACCCGCGAAGCTGACGCCAGCGGGATCACCCGCGAGCAGATCGAGGCCGAAATGCGCAAGCGCATCGGCGACCAGATGCAGCTCCCGCCCATGGTATCCGCCGTAAAGAAAGACGGCGTCCCCCTGTATAAGCTCGCCAGGAAAGGCAAGACCATCGAGCGCGAGCCCCGCCTCATCCACGTCTACGATTTCACCCTGCTTGCCTTCGAGCCCCCCAAAGCGCGCTTCGTACTCAAGTGTACCAAGGGCACCTACGTCCGCACCCTCTGCGCCGATATCGGCCAAGCTCTGGGCTGTGGCGCCCACCTGTGCGCGCTCAGCCGCACACGGACCGGCGGGCTGGAGCTAAAGGATGCCCGCCCCCTCGACACAATCCTGAAAATGGACCTCGCCGAATTGGAGAAGGCAACCATACCGGTACACAAGGTTCCTGGACTTCTGCCCTAGCCCACCATGAAACTCGCCCACGACATGCAGGCCCTGCCCGCGCGCGCGCCGCTGGTCCTGGCGGCGGGCTCGTTCGACGGACTGCACCAGGGGCACCAGGCGCTCATGAGTACCGCGGCTAGAAAAGCGGCCGCCGTGGGCGGCGAGGCCTGGGTGCTGACCTTTGAACCCCATCCCGCCCGCGTGCTCGCCCCCGAAAAGGCGCCCCCCCTACTGACCTCGCGCGACGAAAAGCTGCGGCTGATCGCCGACCTGGGCATGGATGGCGTTCTGGAACTGGCCTTCACGCCCTCGTTCGCCGAAACCGAGGCCGAGGCGTTTGTCGCCCAGCTCGTGGCCGCTGCGCCCCGGCTCGCCGCCGTGGTCGTAGGTGGTAACTGGCACTTCGGTCGGCGCGCGCGGGGCACGCCCCAGCTACTCCGAGAGCTGGGAGACGTACACGGCTTCGAGACCACCGTGGTAGAAGCCGTCCTCTACGGGGACGCCCAGATTTCCAGCACGCGCATCCGCCAGGCGATTGGGCTGGGCCGCATGGACCAGGCCGCCGCCATGCTAGGTCGCCCCTACATGATGGCCGGCCCCGTGGTGGCAGGCCGAAAAGTCGGCCGGAAGCTAGGCTTTCCCACCGCCAACGTTTTTCATCAGTCCGAGGTGGTTCCCCCACCCGGCATCTATGCGGTGCAGGCTGAAATCGATGGTGTGCGGCACCCCGCGGCCGGCTACATCGCAACCCCGGGAAAATACGCCGACCACGTCGTCGAGGTCCATCTGCTGCGGGGCTCCCCAGACCTCTACGGCAAGCATCTACGCGTGCATTTCACCGCGATGATCCGCGAAGACCGCCACTTCGCCGATCTCGACGCCCTCAAGGCCCAGATCGCCAGCGACGTCGAGAAGATCCGCGGCATGCTGGGATAGCAATCAAACGCGTATTGACGAAGATCGCGACATCGATCGAGACAAAGATTGATTTGTGCTGTACCCCGCTCGGATGCGGGACTAGTATTGGATGCCATTGTTCCGGTGGCGAATGGCGCCATCCGGCGCACGGACACCCAAGCCTCCTTCCCTTTCCATGGACCTGGGACGCCACAGTAAATCGTCGATCCGCGCCGCTGCCATCGGCGGCACTCTCCTGATCTTGTCTGGCCTTGGGTTCCTTCGCCTAGAGTCACGAATCCGGGCCGACGGCGTAGTGCTTCCTGCCGAGGACACCCGCATCTTCGCAGGCGACGACGGCGTAATCCTACGCCTGCACGTCGCCCCCGGCGACCACGTGCAGGCCGGGGACCTCATCGCCGAACTCGACAATGCGGAACTTCGACTGCGCCTGCTGGCCCTCGACCGCGACCTCCTCCGCAACGCCGCAGACCAGGCCAGGGCGGAAAGCGAGCGTCTGGCTTGGCGCATCCGTCCAGGCCAGCCCGACGAGGTGACGGCGGCGGACCGAGCTCCGCTCCTCGCCCAGATCGCGACCATCCAGGAAAGCCTCTCAACCCTTTTCGGTCAAATGAACGAGCAGCAAATCGCATCGCTGGTGGAAGTCAAGCTACGCCAGGTTGAGCAGCTACGGGCCGAGCTGGCCCTCGTCGAGGCCTCCGCCCAGGCGGGCTGGCAAAGAGCAGGCCTCGCCGAGATCGAACGGGACCTTCTGGACAACCGAATCGCTCATCTCGCGCAGGAGCAAAAGCTATTGCGGGCCGAAAAATCCGCCCTCGAGGAACGAGTCGCGCACTGGCGCATCGCCGCCCCCATCGCCGGACAGATCATTGGACTTCCCCACAGATTCGAAGGCCAGGCGGTCGCCCGGGGCGACCTACTGGTCCGGCTCGCCCCGAAGGACGGCCCCCGCATCGTCCGCGTCTACGCCCCGGCGCGCAACATCGACCTGCTGGAATCAGGCTGCCAAGCCATCATCACTTCGTCCGTATTCGACGCCTTCATCGAGGGCTACGCCCACGGCCGCGTTATCCGCTTCACACCCGGCGCACCCCAAGGCAGCAGCCCGGCAGGCACCTACGAAATCGACATTTTGATCGAAGACTCCCCCTATCCGCTCGTGTACGACTCCCCCGCCGAAGCCCGCATTCTACTGGGCAGGAAATCGCTCGCCGGCCTCTTCCTCCGCTCGCAGAGCAGGATACGGGGTTCAGGAAGCGAAGCCGAGAAACAGCCATGAGCGCACCGACTTCCAGCTCCTATCCCGAACCGCTCACCCGCTATATGTGGAACAGCCGCCAAATCTTCCGGCGGGGGCTGGCTTTCGCACTGCTGCGCACCGTCGTCGTGGCGCCGATCCCCTGGCTGTTCCAGGTCATCATCGACGAGCACGTCAAAACCGGCAACATTGGCGGCGTCGCGAGCACCTCAGTGATGGTCGTCGGACTCCTCCTGCTCCACTACGCCTTCGCCGTAGCCGGCACGGTCGAGATCAGCCGGCAGAACGGCCTGCTCATGATGCGGCTCCGCAGCGGCATATTCAACAAGCTACACTTTCTCAACTTCAGCTACCTCGACCGGCAGAAGACCGGGCGCCTGCTCTCTAAATATGCCTTCGACACCCAAAAGATCGAAGGCATCACGATGCAGATCGTGAACCAGTTCCTTCCCAACCTGCTCTACAGCTTCACACTCACCGTGCTGCTCATCGTACTCCACTGGCAGCTCTCCCTGCTGATCATGCTGATGATGCCGCTCTACGCCATCGCCCGCAACTTGTTCAACAGCCGCCTCCAGAAGGCCAATGAAAAGACCCGGCTGGCCCAGGAAAAACTGACCGGCGCAGCCAGCGAGGCAATCGGAGCCCTACGCCTGGTCCGCAGCCTCGGCGAGGAGGACCAGATTACCCAGCATATCGACAGCCACAGCTACACCCTCACCCGGACGCGATTCGACCTCGCCACCATCAACTCCATATTCAACACCTTCGCCTTCACCACCGTGCAGTTCCTTACCCTTGTGGCCCTGGCTGGTGGAGCGATCTTCGCCATCCAGGGAACGATGACCATGGGGACGATGTTCGCCTTCATGGCCGGCCTGCCCATCGTCCTGATGCCGGTGCAGATGCTTTCCACGCTTATCGAGCAGTTCTACATGGCCCAGGAAGGCTACCGCAGCGTGAAGGAGCTGCTCGATTCAGACTACGTCGAGGACTGGAACGGGCGCAAGCACCCGGAGCCCTTCACCGGACAGATTCAGCTCGACCGAGTCGAATTCGCCTATCCGGGCACCTCGCGCCAGGTCATCGACCAGCTTTCCCTTGAAATCCCCGCCGGCAGCCATGTCGCGCTGGTCGGGCCGTCGGGCTCCGGCAAAAGCACGATAGCCCAGCTCATCCTCGGCCTCTACAAGCCGGACAAAGGCACCATCCGCATCGACGGACTCTCCCAGCAGGAGCTGGACATGCGCTGGTTGAGGCGGCAGTGCGCGGTCGTGCTCCAGGACATCGTTTTATTCTCTGGGACCATTGCCGATAACATACGCTTCGCCCGCCCCGACGCCACCGACGAGGAGGTGCAGCAGGCCGCGCGCATGGCCAATGCCGAATCTTTCATTAACGTAATGCCCGAAGGCTACAACACGATCGTCGGCGAGCGGGGCGCCATGCTTTCGGGCGGGCAGCGGCAGAGGCTGTCTATCGCCCGGGCGATCCTCCGCAACCCCCGCATCCTTATTATGGACGAGGCCACCTCGGCCCTAGACTACGAAAGCGAGCAGCTCGTCCAGCAGGCCATGACCCGGGTAGCCCGGGGACGCACCCTCATCACCATTGCCCACCGGCTAAGCACGATCCGCCAGGCCGATCAAATCGTTGTGCTCCGGGAGGGTTCGCTGGCCGAACAGGGCACCTACGACGAGCTGGCCAGCCGCGGGGGGCTTTTTTCCGGGCTGCTCTGCATCCAGGAAAACGGGCGTGCCGAATATTCCTCCGAGTCATAACATACAGAAGGCCATAACCTTATCTCCTATTCCCAAGCACGAGCATCGATGCGGGTAGAAGCGTGGCGGGCTGGCCGGAATGTGAAGTGGTCCTCTCCACCAGGCAAGCCGGTACATCGGGAACGGGAACACTCCCGGCGGGAGCGGACGGACCAATCGGGGGCATTTTTTCCCGCTTTAGGACTTTACAAGCGCCAGGCCTGACGCTATCGTCTCGGCCATCCAAGTTGGAAAAGTAAACCAAGAAACGTAAGAGGATAGGGGCGTAAGCCCAGTAAAGCCATGGACAGCGCCGTTAAGTCGACTATCAAGCAGGAATTTGGCACGCACGAGAAGGACACCGGTTCCGTAGAGGTTCAGGTGGCCTTGTTGACCAGCCGTATCAACGAATTGACCGAGCACCTCAAGGTGCACGGCAAGGACAACAGCTCGCGCCGTGGTCTGATCGTCATGGTCAGCCAGCGCCGCCGCCTGCTTGACTATCTGCGCAAGAAGAACGAATCGCGCTACCAGCAGCTGATTCAGCGTCTCAAGCTCCGCCGCTAGGCGGAGTTCTGGGGTGGAAATTCGTGCCCAATAGACACGGGACCTCCGCCCCGCGACGCCATCGTTGTACCCTGCCCGTTCCGCCTTCCGGCGTGGTCTGTCCCTATCCAGCGGAAACCAAGAAGAAAGAAAGAAGAAAGAAAAAATGAAGAACGCTAAGTTCGTAGAAGTAGACATCGCCGGGCAGACCGTCCGGTTCGAAGCGGGCGTACTCGCCCAGCAAGCCAGCGGCTCCGTGCTGCTCACCATCGGCGACGCCGTCCTCCTGTCCGCCGTCACCGCCGCCCGCAAGCCCCGCGAAGGTATCGACTTTTTCCCCCTCCAGGTGGAATACCGCGAAAAATTTTATGCGGCAGGCCGTTTTCCCGGCGGTTATTTCAAGCGCGAGTCGCGTCCCTCCGAGACCGAAATCCTCACCGCCCGCGTCACCGACCGCCCGCTCCGCCCGCTGTTTCCCGACAGCTACCGCAACGAGGTTCAGATCATCAACAACCTGCTCGCCACCGATGGCGAGACCCAGGTTGATGTGCTGAACATCAACGCCGCGAGCGCCGCGCTGACCCTCTCCGAGATTCCTTTCGACGGCCCAGTTGGCGCCGTCCGCGTGGGCCGGGTCGATGGCAAACTGGTCATCAACCCCTCCCACACCCAGCTTGCCTCCAGCGACCTGGACCTCTCCTACGTTGGCACCCGCTCCCTTCCCCTCATGATCGAGGGCGAGGCCAAGGAAGTCAGCGAAGAGGTGATGTTCGAGGCCATGCGCCTCGCCCATGCCGAAGTCGTCAAGCTGATCGACGCCCAGCTCCAGCTCCGCCGAGAACTCGGCTTGCCCGAAAAAATCTACGTCGAGCCCCAGGTGGATACCACCTTCCTTGACAAGGCCCGCGAACTCGGCGGCGCCGAGCTGCGCGAAGCCCTGATGATCGGCGGCAAGATGGAGCGCCACGAGAAGGTCAGCGCCATCAAGGACTCGCTCAAGGCCCGCGTGGCCGAGGCGCTGCCCGAGATGTCCGACGAACAGTTCTTCCAGGCCTTTGACCGCCTCGAAATCGAACTCGTCCGCAAGAACGTCCTCGAGAACAAGCGCCGCGTTGATGGACGTGCCTTCGACGAGCTGCGCCCCCTGGCGGGCGACGTTGGCCTGTTCCGGCGGGTGCACGGCTCCTCGCTGTTCAGCCGCGGCGAAACCCAGGCCATGGCCACCGTCACCCTGGGCACCGTAGGCGACGCCCAGAGCCTGGATGCCATTTCGGGTGGGGCCACGAAGAAGAACTTCATGCTCCACTACAACTTCCCGCCCTACAGCGTCGGTGAAGTCAGCCACAGGCTTGGGCCGGGCAGAAGGGAAATCGGGCACGGCGCGCTCGCCGAAAGGGCGATGCTGCCGGTGCTT
>CBFGVE010000076.1:0-8633 GCA_965651915.1 uncultured bacterium | reverse complement strand
AAATTTGGTGGACGCTGATTTATGGCGACCATTCATCCTAGCGCGGTAGTTGCAGCGGGCGCGGAAATCGGCGACGATGTCGAGATCGGGCCGTACTGCGTGATCGGGTCGCACGTTAAGCTCGGAGCGGGTACCCGCCTCCATTCCCATGTGGTGGTCGATGGCTCTACTACCATCGGTGCGGGCTGCACCTTGTTCCCCTTCGCCTCCATTGGCACCCTGACCCAGGATCTGAAGTACAAGGGTGGAGCGCCTCGGGTAGAGATCGGCGATGGCACCACCCTGCGCGAGTACGTCACCGTGAACGCGGCGACCTACGATGGCGATGCGACCCGCGTTGGTTCCCGCTGCCACATCATGGCCTATGCTCACATCGCCCATGACTGCATCGTCGGTGACGAAGTGATTATCGCCAACTGCGGCACCCTCGCCGGCCATGTCATCATCGAGGATCAGGCGATCCTCGGTGGGCTCTCGGGCATCCACCAGTTTGTCCGTATCGGCCGCATGAGCATTATCGGAGGCTGTTCCAAGGTCACCCAGGACGTGCCCCCCTTCATGATGGCCGATGGGCATCCGCTTGAAGTTCGCGGCATCAACCGGGTGGCCCTCGAGCGACGACAGGTGGAGCGAAGCGTGCAGAGCGCGATCAAGGAGTGCTACCGTTTTCTCTACCGCAAGAGTTTGACGACTTCCCAGGCGCTCGAGCAGATCCGGGCCGAAATTTCCTCCTCTCCCGAGGTGGATCAGCTTGTGGCGTTTATCGAGGCCTCGGAAAGGGGCATTGCCCGCTAGCCATGCTCCGCCTCGCGTCAGTTCTGGTATCGCTCGTGCTGCTCGCGGCCTCTGCGGAGCGGGCGGTCGCACAGGACGGGGGAAGCCAGGTGAACTTCCGCTTCGAGAATGCGGATATCCGCCTGGTCATCAAAACCGTAGGAGAACAGCTTGGCCGCCGATTCGTGGTGGACGACAGCGTTTCCGGCAGGGTTACGCTGGTGACGCCCGGCGTCATTCCGGCGGCGGAGGCTTATCCGCTGTTTGTGACCCTGCTGCAGTCGGCCGGCTATACCGTCGCACAGCGTGAGAACGCGCTACATATCGTTCCGCTCGCCGCCCGGGAAATTCCTGAGGCCCCGGTCATCGGACCAGAGCAGCCCACCGTCGCCGAAGGCTTAGTCACCAAAATTCTTGCCCTGCGGCATGTGAACGTCCTCGAACTCAAAAAGATGCTCGACCCTCTGGTGGCGGGGGGAGCCAAGGGTGCCCTGGCGGCTTTCCCCTCGACGAACCATCTGCTCATCACCGACACCGCCGAAAGCGTACGCCGGCTGGAGCGCATCGTCGAGGAGCTGGACCGCCCCGGGGCGTCGCGGTCAATCGAGGTGATCCGTCTCCAGCATGCGTCGGCCCAGGAGCTGGCCCAGCAGTTGTCGGCAGCGATTTCCGGAGCCGAGAGCGCGGGAGACCGGCTCAATCGCCGGCTGGCCCAAGTTTCGCAGGGAGGCGCATCCCTGCCCGCCGAGTCGTTGCTGCTGGCCATTCCCCAGGCGAACAGCCTCGTGGCCGCGGGAACGCCGCCGCAGCTCGCCGAAATTCGCCGCATCGTCGAGCAGCTCGATACCGAACCCTTTCCTGGATCGGGACGCCTCCAGGCCTACTTCCTGAAGTACCTCTCGGCGGAAAACGCGGCCAAGAGTCTGAGCGCGCTCCTCGCCCGCCGGGCGGGAAAGGACCAGCCCTCCGAGCTACCCATCGAACCCGACACCGCGAACAACGCGCTGATCGTCGATGCCTCGCCTCGCGATTTCGAGTTTATCCGCTCTCTCCTCGACCAGCTTGACCAGATGCCCCAGCAAGTACTCGTTGAGGTCTTCATCGCCGAGGTGACTATGGCCAAGGGTTTCGAGCTGGGTGTCGAGTGGGCTACAATCGACACCCCAGAAAGCGGACGCAACACCTTCGTTGGACGCAGCCGCCCCGGCGAGGTTGATCTCACCCGCGGCACCGCTACCGACGGTATTTTTCCCCAGGGGCTTACCCTCGCTCTGGCCAAGGGAACCTTCACCGACCCGATTACCGGCGTCACCATGCCCAGTGTACCGGTGTTTCTCCGCGCCCTTGCCCAGAACCGGAACGTCCGTATCCTTTCGAATGTTCCGCTCATGGCCCAGAACAACCATGAAGCCAGCGTTAGCGTGGTCGAGAATATCCCTATTCTGCGGTCAACCATCGAAGGCGGCTCCGGCACCGCCCGCGATGTGATTCAGAATATCGACCGCGTCGATGTGGGCATCAAGCTGGTGATGACTCCCCATGTGAATCCTGACCGCGAGATCACCTTGACGCTCAATCCCAGCATCGAGGCGATCGTGGATGAGGGCCCGGCGGGGCAGTTCTCGCCGACCATTGCCAAGCGAGAGGTCTCCACTAAGGTGACCATCCCCGACCGCTCGACCGTCGCGATCAGCGGCCTTATCCGCGAAGACGAAATCGACACGGTCCGCAAGGTTCCGCTTTTGGGCGACATTCCGCTTCTGGGGGCCTTGTTCCGCAGCACGACCAAGAGCCGTCAGAAAACCAATCTGCTCATTTTCGTGACGCCTCACATCGTGACGGATGAAGAGCAGGCCGCCAAGCTGCGCGAGGCGATCGAAGGGCGCACCGGCCTGGGCGGGGCGGCCCAGTCTATGCGCATCGAAGCCACGCCCAGCGAGCTGGAGTAATCCGATGCGCCTCGGTGACATTCTCCTGAAGCGCGGCCTCGTCACTCCCGATCAGCTCGAAGCGGCTCTCGCCGTGCAGCAGTCGCAGAGCGTTCACCGGTGGCTGGGGCAAATACTCCTGGACCAGAAGATCCTCGCCGAATCCGATCTCGCCAAAGCCCTGGCCGAGCAGGCAGGTCTTGGGCACTGCACCGATCTGGCCGAGGTGGAGCTGGATCCGAACCTGGTCCGCGACATCCCGCTCGACTGGATCCGCAGCCGCAAGCTTTTGCCCGTTCGGCACGAAGGGCGCCTGTCTCTGCTCGTGGCCTCGCCATCTTGCTTGGATGATGTGGACGATGTGGCCCTGATGCTGGGCGAGATGCCTACGGTGGTGCTGGCGCCGGCCAGCCTAATTGTTCAGGCCATCGAACAGTGCTACTTCAGCAAGGCAGACAGCGCCCGAACTTTTATCGATACCATATCGGCACCCAGCCAGCCCGGCTCGCGTGAGGGGCGCGAATCCGACGACCTCCTGCGGTCCGCCGAGCAGGCCCCAGTAGCCCAGCTCGTCAATTTGATCCTTCTCGAAGCGGTAAAGGCGGGTGCATCCGATGTACACATTGAGCCCTACGCTGACGAGCTGCGGGTCCGCTACCGCATCGACGGCATCTTGGCCGACCAGGCCAGCCCGCCCCGACACATGGAGGCCGGTCTGGTGTCGAGACTCAAGGTCATGGCCCATCTCGACATCGCCGAACGGCGTCTGCCTCAGGACGGCAGCGCCCGGGTGAGGGTGGGGGACCGGGACATCGACATCCGCGTATCCACCGTGCCGGTGGCCGAGGGCGAGCGGGTTGTGCTTCGCCTTCTTCACCGCCAGTCCGCAATGCTGCCACTGGAAGATCTCGGCATGTCGGGCGATACCCTCGAGCGTTTCCGCCGCTGCCTGAATGCCCCCCACGGGGTTATCTGGGTCACCGGCCCCACCGGCAGCGGAAAAACCACTACGCTATACACCGCGCTCGGCGAGCTGGATACCAAGCGCATGAATGTGCTGACCATCGAAGATCCCATCGAGTACCAGTTGCCCGGAATCGGGCAGATCGCGGTGAAGCCGAAAATTGGTCTGACTTTCGCCCGGGGACTGCGCCATGTGCTGCGCCAGGATCCCGATGTGATACTGGTGGGCGAAACCCGCGATCTCGAGACCGCCGAAATCGTGGTGCGCGCCTCTCTAACTGGACACCTGGTATTTAGCACGCTGCACACCAACGACGCCTGCGGGGCGGTCGCCCGCTTGGTCGATATGGGCATCGAGCCCTACCTGGTGGCCTCGGCCACCCGCGCCTCTATGGCCCAGCGCCTAGTTCGCCGTCTGGTTTCCGAACACTCCCGTGAGGCCCAGCCAACCGATGACCAGCGTAGACTGCTCGCCGAGTTCACCGGGCACCTCCAGGGCGCAACATTCCGCGCACCCAAGCCCGGTGTGGCCGAAGCCGATGCCTACCGGGGAAGGCTTGGTGTCTACGAGCTGCTGATCGTCCGCGACGCGGTGGCCGAGGCGGTGCGCCATGGCGCTTCGCTCGCCGAGCTGCGCCGCCTAGCCCGGGAGCAGGGCATGCATACCTTGATCGAGGACGGACTGGACAAGGCCGCCTGTGGACTAACGACTCTGGATGAAGTGTTGCGGGTTATGGGAGGTGAGTAGGTTTTCATGAGCACCTTCGCCTACAAGGGTTACACCCAGGCCGGACGGGCAGCACATGGACTGATCGAGGCTTTCGATGCGAAGGAAGCCCGCGAGCGCCTGGCTGCCCGCGGCATTCTCGCCCAGCAACTCGACACCGCTGGTGCCGCCCGCAGCAGCCTTCGATCCAAAGGATTCGCTCCCGCCGTACGTGCCGAGGTCTATGGCGAGCTGGGGATTCTGCTTGAATCGGGACTGACCCTTGCCCAGTCGCTCGACCTGGCGATCTCATCGCCGTCGCTCGCCGATGCGAGCTCTCTGCTGGCCGGGATCAAGGACCGTGTAAGCGAGGGTAGGCCCTTGGCGGAGGCGCTTTCCGAAGCTAGCCCCGAAGTGAGCGCTTTCGAGCGTGCGCTGGTCGAAAGTGGCGAGCGCACAGGCGGCCTCGGCCTCATGCTCGTGGAGCTGGGGCGCTTCATCGAGGGCCAGGTGAAGGTGCGCGAGCGCATCCTCAGTGCCATGACCTATCCGGTGATCGTACTTGTTGTTTCGCTGGCCATTGCCTTGGGGGTGGTCTTTTTCCTGCTTCCCTCCCTGCGGGAAATGATCGCCGAGGCCAACATGGAGATGCCGCCGATCACCCGGTTTATGCTAACCGGTGGGCAAGTTTGTGCCTGGCTACTGGCGGGCTTTGCGATCGCGTTGCCTCTGTGGGCTTTGATTCACCGGCAGCGCATGAATGGTTCCGCTCCGGCCCGCAATGCCTGGGCGCAGCGCCTTTTCCGGCTGCCGCTCTACGGCACGGGGCTGGCCAGGCTTTCAGCCATGCGCTTCTGCCGCACGCTCGCCCTGATGCTCAAGGGGGGCGTGCCGCTACTTCAGGCGCTTCCGCTGGCAGGCAAGGCCACGGGAAATTCATGGATCGAGGAGGAAGTGGAGCGGGCGGCCGTAGCGGTGCGCGACGGGGAAAGTCTCGCCCGCTCGGTGGAGCGCATTGCGCCGTTCGCCGACTTGCTGCCCGGCTGGATACAGGCTGGAGAGGCAGGCGGACAGCTCGAAGCGCTTCTCGACCGTGCGGCAGACCGCATGCAGCACCAGTGGGAAAGACGCATACAGAAGTCTCTCGCGCTTCTGGAGCCCGCGTTGATTATTACCGTTGGCGTATTCGTGTTTCTGCTCGCGCTGGCCGTGCTGCTGCCGATTCTTTCGCTCAACTCTGCCCTGCAGTAGCGGGAAAGAGGGATGAGCGATTAAAGGGGAAAGCTGAGTTTGAAACCGATCCCGCTAGCCGCTGCGACGGCTCTCGCCTCTCCTTGTCTTCGTCGCGATCATTGTCGCTATCCTCGTCGAACCCTGATCCATCAGGGCTCAATGCTCCTCTGCATGGCTCAACGACAACGCCCTCGCAATACCCCAATCCATCGCTAAATGACTATCCCACCCAGTGGCTAACCATCGCATAGGTCGCCCAAGCGCCCAGGTAGGCGAGCAGTCCCATGTAGATGAACTGGAACAGCGGCCACTTCCAGCTCCCGGTTTCCCGTCGGGAAATGGCCAAGGTCGGCAGGCACTGAAGGGCGAGGATGAAAAATACCAGCAGGCTTGCGCAGGTGGCCGCACCAAACACTGGGCTGCCATCGGGATGCGTGGCGTTTCTCAGCGTGTCGTAGAAGGCGGGGGATTCCTCCTCGGCATCGATGCGGTAGATAATGGAGAGGGTCGAAACCACTACCTCCCGGGCAGCCAGCGAGCTGATGAGCCCAATGCCAATCTGCCAGTCGTAGCCCAGCGGGCGGATCGCCGGCTCGATAACCTTGCCGATACGTCCGGCCAGCGAGTAGGCGAGCTGATCTTCGGACTCTGTACCTTCGGGTGCGCGGGGAAAGGTAGCCAGTAGCCACATCAGCATCGAAAGCATGAGGATCACCGTGCCGGCGTTTCGCAGAAAAAGAAGTCCGCGATCCAAGGCCGAACGCAGAGCGATCTTCAAGCTGGGAACGTGGTAGTCGGGCAGCTCGATAATCAGCGGACGGCTTTGCCCCCCGATCAGCGTTTTGCGGAGTAGGGCGGCCGAGCCGGCAATCGCGGCGATACCGACCACATAGGCGCCCATGAACAGGGCGGCCGACGCGAAGGGTCGGTCGGGAAACAGAAGCGCTGCGATCATGACATAGACGGGGAGCCGGGCCGAGCAGCTTGCAAGCGGCGCGACGAGGATGGTCAGCAGCCGGTCGCGATGATCCTCGATTACCCTCGTTGCCATGATGGCGGGAATTGCGCAGGCGTGGGCTGAAAGCAGGGGCACGAATGCTAGGCCTGGAAGGCCAATGGCCCGCATGCCGCGATCGAGCATGGTTGCGGCACGAGCGAGATAGCCAGAATCTTCGAGAAGCGAGAGGAGGAAAAACAGCATGCAAATTTGGGGGAGAAAAACAAGTACTCCGCCTACGCCGCCCAGCACGCCGTCCACCACAAAGCTTTGCGCAAGGCCTTCGGGAATCCATCCCGCCACCCAATCGCCCAGCCACGCAAAAGCCGATTCGATCAGGGCCATGGGCAGGGCGGCGAGCTGGAAAACTGCGGCGAGCAATACAAACATGGCGGCAAGGAAAGCGGCCCAGCCGAGTACCGGATGAGTAAGCCAGCGGTCTATGGACTCGGTACGCTGTTCGCGCTTGGGCTGAGACTGTACCACCGACTGGGCGCAAAGTTTTTCGCACCAGGCAAAGCGGCAGGCGAAGGGACAGCTTGAACAAGACGGAATCGCCTGAATGGGGTGCTGGGGGATCGGAGTTCCGAGCAGTTGGCGTATTTGGGTTCGCAGGTTTTCGAGTCCGTGTCCGGTTAGCGCCGAAACCGGCACTACGGGGCATCCTAGTTCGAGACCGATGACGTCGGTGCGGACTTCAATCCCCAAGCGGTCGGCTTCATCCATCCGGTTCAGCGCAATCAGCAGCGGCGTAGGCTGGCGGCGGAGTTGCTCGGCAAGAAATAGACTTCTCTCAAGGTGAACGGCATCCGCAACGAGCAGTACGAGGTCGCCGCGTTCGCTCTCCAGCGCCTCTACCGCTTTTTGTTCATCCAGGGTGCACGGGTCCAGATGATACATGCCGGGTAGGTCCACCAGTTCAACGTTGCAGCCATCCAGAGAAAAGTAACCCACCTTGCGCTCCACGGTCGTGCCGGGGAAATTCGCCGTTTTAGCCCTCAGTCCGCTCAGAGCATTGAACAGGGTAGTTTTTCCTGTGTTGGGCATGCCGGCGAGCAGCACCTTAACGTCGTGTAACTCGGTAGACCGGAATCCCCGGGGACGTCGATCCGAGAGGGCGACCCGTGGAGGCTCTAGGATACGGGGGGAAGCGGCTGGCATGAAACGACCTTGATTCGGTTGGCGAGTTCGGCAGAGAGCGCGATTCGGGTTCGGTAGACGATCACGACGAACGGATTCCCCTTTCGTAAAAGCGTAACAATCCGGCCCTCGCACAGCCCCATGGCCTTGAGCCGGACCATATCCGATTCCGGCGGGTCCACCCGGAGGATGCGGCCCGGCAGGCCTACGGGCCACTGCCCGAGGGTACGCGGCTCCGCCGAAACTGTTGATTTGCTTATCATATGATTTATAAATAAAACAAAACGTTTAGTATGTCAACATTACGAGAGAATAAGGGAAAAGATGATGAAGCCTTGGGCCCAGGGATCAAAGTAACGAAGGTTCCTGTCAGCAGGATAGAGAACAGATCCCGCGTGGCATGTCCGCTTCCCGCCCCGGTTGGTCGGTCGTCGCGGAAACCCGGAGACATCAAAACTGCCGGAGGGGGGGGATGGATTCGGGTTGCTGCCCCGCAACCCTCACCCTCCGGGCTCGCTGCGCGCGTCCAAAATGCCCGCGCCCGCGGGCATTTTGTCGAACCCCATCCGGGGATTATTTTGAAGGTGGCGGAGAGGGAGGGATTCGAACCCCCGGACCCTTGCGGGTCAGCGGTTTTCAAGACCGCCGCTATAGACCACTCAGCCACCTCTCCGATTGGGGCAGGGCAGACTAGTACCCTGTCTGTCGCGGGCAATCAAGCCTGGTCGTGGCTAGCTTGGCGGAGAGGGAGGGATGGATTCGGGTTGCTGCCCCCGCAACCCTCACCCTTCGGGCGCGCTTTGCGCGTCCAAAATGCCCACCCCCGCGGGCATTTTGTCGAACCCCCGGACCCTTGCGGGTCAGCGGTTTTCAAGACCGCCGCTATAGACCA
>CBFGVE010000075.1:0-8755 GCA_965651915.1 uncultured bacterium | reverse complement strand
ACTCGGTCAAGGCGGGCACCCGTGAACTGTATGCCGATGACGCCTTCTTCGCCGACCCCTTCCATATGTACGAGGGGATCGACGCCATCGAGCCCTACTTCCTCTCCGCCGCCGAGGCCGTCGCATCCTGCTCCTTCGATATCGAGGACGTGGTCTCCGCCGGCGGCGAGTACTATTTCCGGTGGACGATGCACCTGTTAACCAAACGCCATCCCGACGACCCGATCACCGCCATCGGCATGAGCCACGTCCGCTTCAACCCGGCAGGAAACGTCGTCTTCCACCAGGACTACTGGGATGCCGCCGGCGCCATATACGAGCGCATCCCCATCCTCGGCGGCTTAATCCGCTCCGTCCGGGCCCGGCTCTAGCCGGCGGCGGCAGATCCCTCGCCGCCCTCCTGAAAATTGTTGTAAATTACCGGAGCCCAGACATACTCTGCAGCGACCGCCGAAATCCCAGACCCACGGAGACCGCTGCCGCCATGAACACACCCGACCGATCCCGCTCCAGGCCGGGCCCCGGCAAAACCCTGTGGCCAGCGCTAGCCCTCCTGCTCGGCGCGAGCTTGTTCCCTGCGGCAGCGGCGGAGCTGACGATTACCGACGAGGCCGCCGGACCCACTCCCCAGGTGCTCGCCTACAATCTCGGGCACTTCCTCCCGGACAGCAATGCCGCCGACTGGTGGCGCTACTCCCAGGCCAACGGCGCCCGCATCTTCATCTCGCCCGCCCATTTCAGGGAAGCGGTGGCGCCCGACGCGCCCCCGGTCTCCAGCCGCGGGAGCTTCCTCGCCCAGCGTTCCGCCCTGCGAGCCGATCCCTACGCCAGCCCCCACATTCTCTGGCCCGTGCTGAGTAACCGGTTCGACACCCTCCTGGAAGGAAACAACCGCATACTCCCAAGCTACGCCCTCGGCCAGATCCACCAGCGGGGAGGGCGCATCCTCGCCCAGATCAATCTCTTCGAGGACACCTTCCCCATCGCCAGCGAGAATGACTGGGCCGGCAAGTGGAAGGCCTGGCTCGTCACCTACGCCATGGCCTTCCACATGGCCCGCGAGTTCCATGCCGAGCGCTTCGCCTCGCATAACGAGCCCAACCACCCCCACACCCTCATCGAGCCCGCCCAATGGCTTATGCGGCTGCGACTGGCCTCCGACGCCGTCCAGTGCGCCATAGACGACGTCAACGCCCGCTACGAGAAAAAGCTTCAGGCTGTCTTCACCGCGCCCACCACCGCCGGCGGACTCGGGCGAGCCTTCGAGGCCTATGGCAAACCCGCCGCGGAGAGCGTCTTCACCGACTTCCTCGGCCAGACACTCCCGGATCAGCCCATTCTCCAGCAGTACGCCTACCAAAGCTACAACCGCAGCCCCACCCAGTTCGCCGAGGAACTCGCGAGCCTCCGCACGTCCGTCCACTCCGCCCTACCCCCCGGGGCGCCACCGCTGCGTTTCGCGATCACCGAGTTCAACGTGCATACCGGCCGGACCTACGACGGGCTTCCCGAGTCCTCCGACACTCTCGCCAAGGCAGCCACCCTCGGCGGTATCCTATGCCGACTGGCGGAGGCGGGGTTGGATGAATTCTATCTCTTCAAGTTCGCCATGAGCCAGTACGCCGGACACTTCCCCGTCCAGAAAAACGGCATGCTGTTCGCCGACAACGAGCATCTGCCCCACTTCTACGGCACCATGAGCCGCAGCGCCGAGGCCTACCGGCTGTTCTGCAAGGGATTTCAGCCCGGCCGCGAACTGCTGAGACGGACGGGCGGCGATGCGCTCCACACGCTGGCCGCCCGCGACCCGCGCTCTGGAATCCTCTACCTCTATTCCGCCAACGAAAGCGAAGAATCCGTCCCGCTTGTCATCGACCTAGGGCCGCTCGCCCTGCCCCCCGGCAGCCTCGCGCTCATCGAAGAGGTTGGCCCCCACCGCTCCGGCCTGGTCCGCTCCATCGAAACCCTCAACGAGAGCCGGCTTGCCCCCGGAAACCAGCCGGGCCTCTCCACCTGGCTCATCCAGATCCATCCCGGACCCTTCCACAACCGCAGCCCGGGCGAAGCCGTGACGACCCTTCCCGCGCTCCACGATGCCATGGTGAGGGACGGGGAGTGGGCCTCCACCTCCTTCGCCCACGAGCCTCGGCTCCATGTCCGCAACGACCCCGCCAACCCAAGCGGACGGTCCGCCGCCTTCTTCCAATTCCGCCTGCCCGAGGACTGGAACCCCGAGCAGATCGCATGGGCGGTGCTCGCTCTGCCGGCGAAGGCCTCCGAAGGGAACGACGCCGTGCATGCCCATCTCTACGGCATCGACCAGCACGACTGGGAGTCCGGGTCCATCGCCTGGAACACCGCGCCCGGGCTCCGCATCGGCGCGCCTGCCGGGGGGCAGATCCGCCACCGCGTCGTTGAGGGCGCCGGGGAGACCGCGCATATTCTCGGACAGCTCCAGGCCGGCGGCGACTGGTCGCTCCAGCAGATCGACGTGACCGACTACCTGCGACGCCAGGCAAGCGGACGCGCAAGTTTCATGGTGGTCCAGGATCCCCGATGGGACATCGACATCCGCGTGTCGAGCCTGCCAACCAGCCACGAAGACCTCCCCCGCGAAGACGTCCAGCCCTCAGGCCTACACCTGCAAGGCGTGCGTGAACCTGCCGGGGAAACCGGACCCGCCCGCCTGCTCATCGGCTACCGTCCGCTGTTGCCGCATGGCTGAATCCGACAGACAGATTTGTCCTGACGAGATGCCCATCGCCGGACAGGACTTTAGACTTCTCCAGTCCCCTCCAGCAGCTCCAGGGCCCTTTCCAGCGCCAGGCGGCGGCCTGACACCTCGATGGTCGTGGCGGAGGGGCCGACGACACCCAGGCCTTCGAGCCGCTGACGGGCCGTGCCCTGCACCCCGGAAATAAGCACCCGGCATCCCGCCTGCTCCGCGTCCTTCACGACGTTCTCAAGCGCCAGCCCCACCGTGGTCGAAAGGAAGGGAACATCCTCGAGTTCGAGAATTAGTATGCGCGCCCCCTCGATTGCGGCGTGCTCGCGGGCGATGGCGTTGGCCACGCCGAAGATCATCGGCCCACTCAGGTGGAAGAGCACCACCCGCCCCTGGGCGCGGTCGAGCAGCGCGCGCTCTTCGTCGCTCATCAGCAGGTCGTCGGTCGATGGCCCCACGGTTTTGATCTTCTCCGCCTGCAGGCGGGTCATGCGGTCGATGGTGATCATGTTGGCGATGAAGACCCCAACACCGACCGCCACCATGACGTCCACAAGCACCGTCAGCAGCATTACGCCGTACATGATCACGGTGGCCGTTCGCGACACGCGGTGCACCCGGCCCATGAAGCTCCAGTCCAGGATATTGAATCCCACCTTGGCAGTAATCGCCGCAAGCACCGCCATGGGCACGTTGGCGAACAGCGGACCCGCCACCGCGATAATGAGTAGCAGGGTGAGCGAACGAATGAGCCCAGACCGGGGAGTGCGGGCACCGGACTGGATGTTGACCACAGTTCCCATCGTCGCGCCCGCCCCGGGGAGTCCGCCGAACAAGCCCGACACCGCATTGGCGATGCCCTGGCCAATCAGCTCGCGGTCCGACCGGTGCTCGGTGCGCGTCAGGGAATCGGCGATCGTTGCAGTAAGAAGAGTGTCCACGCAACCCAGCACGGCCAGGAGTAGGGCGTCCACCAGAATGACCCCTGCGAGGTCGAGGGTGAAGACAGGCCAGTTCAGCGTGGGCAGCGAGGCGGATATCGGGCCGATCGACCGGATCTGGCCCGGATCGAACAAGCCCCAAGCCACCAGGGTGCCCGCCACCAGCACCACGAGCTGGGGCGGGACGAGGCGGCGCCAGGCGGCGGGGTACGCGAATAGGACGGCGATCGCGCCAAGACCCATCGCCAACTCGCCCGCATCCAGATTGCGCAGCATCGACGGCAGCGCAGCGAGTATGCCCGGAGCGCCCCCCGGCGGCACCGGCTGGCCCAGCAGGGGCGCAAGCTGGAAAACGATCAGGAGCAGCCCAATACCGGACATGAAGCCCGATATGACGCTGTAGGGCATGCGGGCGATATGCCGCCCCAGCCTCAGCCAGCCGAAAAGCACCTGGAACAACCCGGCGAGCATCACCACCGTAAACCCGATGGATAGCGCCTGGTCGGGATGCGTGGCCGCGATTTTCGTCATGACCGTGGTCATCATCAGCGTCATCGGGCCCGTCGGCTCGGAGATGAGGGTGCGCGATCCCCCAAACAGCGCCGCCCAGAACCCGACCAGAACCGCCCCATAAAGGCCGGCCTCCGCACCCGCTCCCGAGGCAATGCCGAAGGCCAGGGCCATCGGCAGCGACACGATTGCCGTCGTCAGCCCGCCGAACAGGTCGCCTTTGAGATCCTTGGGATCGAGAAGCACCTTCCAATGAGTCGCATGCATACGTGCTGTTCCTTGCGGGGCCTTATCCCGTGCTCTTCATGCCGAATGCGATCCCGTTGACTGTTAGGGCCAGGAGGCGGCGATGCGCCTCGGTGCGCTCGGCCTCCGGGGTCGCCCGCCATTGGCGGAGAAAATGGATCTGCAGGTAGTGAAGAGGGTCTACATAGGGGTTGCGGAGTCGAATCGATTCCGCCAGCCGCGGTGTGGCCTCGAGCAGGCTGCGGTGGCCAGTCACCGAAAGGATCCATTTGCGGGTACGCTCGTACTCCTCGGCAATGCGGAAGAAGAACGCGCGGCGGATGGCCGGGTCCGGGACCAGCGAGGCGTAGCGGCGCGCGATGTAGAGATCAGCCTTGGCCAGGGATACCGACGCGTTGTCGAGCAGCATCGCGAAGAAGGGCCACGCGCGGTACCGCTCGCGCAGCGCCTTGCGCTCGGCCCGCGAAAGTTCCTCCAACGCGCTGCCGATCCCGTACCACGCGGGCAGAAGCAGGCGGGACTGCGTCCAGGCGAAGACCCAGGGGATCGCCCGCAGGTCCGAGATGCCCCCGGCCGCGTTCCGGCGGCTGGGCCGCGAGCCGATCCGGGTGTGCTCGATCAGGTCGATGGGCGTCGCGCCTCGGAAATAGTCGAGGAAACCCGGGGCCTCGATCAGCGCCCGGTAGTGGCGGTAGGCGCTGCGCGACAGCGCGTCCAGCTCGGTCTCCCAGGCAGGATCGACCTGGCGCTTTTCTTCGTGGAAGGCCTGGTTGCGAATGACCGCCGTGGCGAGCTGCTCCAGGTTGCGTACCGCGATATCCGCATTGGCATACTTGTTGAAAATCACCTCGCCCTGCTCGGTGATCCGCACCTTGCCCCCGTGCGACGCGTGCGGCTGGGCCAGAAGACTCCGGTGCGACATGCCGCCGCCCCGGTCGATCGTTCCGCCCTTGCCGTGGAAAAAGGTGAGCTTGATCCCCCGTGCGTCGGCAACTTCGCAGAGGCTCTTCTGCGCCCGGTAGAGGAACCAGTTTGCCGCCAGATAGCCGCCATCCTTGTTCGAGTCGGAATAGCCCAGCATGATCTCCTGGCTCTGGCCCCGGGACCGCAGGTGCCGTTGGTAGGCGGGTTGATCCCACACCTCGCACATCAGCGCCGGAGCCTTGGCCAGATCCTCGATCGTCTCGAACAGCGGCACGACATCCAGTTCCCGCAGCCCGCAGGCGCGGGCCCGGCGCAGCACCTCCAGCAACTGGTCGGCCGAGTGCGTCATGCTCAGAATGTAGCGGTGCGCCGCTTGCGGTCCCAGGTCGCGCTGGATCGACCGGATGGCGCGGAGCTGCTCGTCGATCTCCTCCGGGGCATCGGTCAACTTTCCCGAGTGGTCGCGGAAGTCGAGTTCCGCGAAATGGAACCCAAAGGTCTCGACCTGGTGGATCAGATCCAACAGGGGGCCGTTGGCGGCCCGGACCGCCTTCTGGTCGAGCAGCGCCTGGCGGATCGCCCGCAGCTCCCCTAGCCACACTTCCGGTTTCCGGTAGCGGCCCCGCGCAAGCTGGGTCCGCATGCGGACCAGAGCGCGCCGGAAGGTCTCGGCGGGATGGAAGGCGTCCTGGTTGTCGGCCGCGGCGGGCGAGGACACCCGCTGGTCGGCGTGGGAAAGCTCCTCGACCAGCCGGGCGCAGGCCCGGTCATAAAGCCCCAGCATCGCTTCGCGCATCATCGCGGCGGTGCGCAGGCTGGTTTCGGGCTTCACGAAGGGGTGGCCATCCCGGTCCCCGCCAATCCAGGAGGCAAAGCTCAGTACTGGCTGCCGGACTTCGACGCCGGGGTAGTGGACCGCCAGCTCCTCGCCAAGGCGCTTCCGGAATGTTGCAGCGGCACGAAAGATCGAACGTTCGAGGATGAAAAGAAGATTGTCGACCTCGTGCAGCGGCGACACGCGGTGGATGCGCACCTCTTCGGTCTGCCACAAGGCCTCGAGTACCGGGCCGGCCTGGCTCAGATCCGCGCCCAGCTCCATGAGATGGCGCATCGACGTTCGGCGCTTGCCCTCGGTCGGGTGCGCAGTCATGACCGGCTCCACGTGGAGCACGTTGAGCAGGCGCTGCACCTCGTCTGGACCAATGCCCGCCTCCTTGATCTCACGCAGCGCCGACTGCACCGACTGCCGGAGACCCGGCTTCGCCTTCACCGCCCGGATGCGCGCCCGCTCCTCGCACAGGTTGACCAGTTGGAAAAACAGGCTGAACGCATGGGCGCACCGGTAGGCATCGTCCACGCCCAACTGCCGCATGAACGCCCGCTTCAGCCGGATGTCCTTGAGGTCGCGGCGCTGGCGAATCTGCCGGGCCAACACCCGCAGCCGCTCGGTCCGCTCGAAGCAGGCCGAGCCCTCCAGCTCGCGGATAATGCCGCCAAGCTGGGTGGTCAGGGCGCGGATTTCGGATTTAAGCTGCGGGTCCATGGGCATTCCGGCGAGTCCAGATCAGAAGGTGAAGATACAGTGCGGTTCATCAGGGAAACCACGATAGCGGGCCAGGAAGCTAGCCCCACCCCGCCCAAAAATCCAGAGGAAAAAGCACGCCTCCACCACCCCCCTTCTCCGTGCCTCCGTGAGATCCCCTCTTCGTCTCTCTTCCCAAAGTTCCAGCCTTCCTGATCACCCATCCAGCGTCTCGCGGAGACGCCCCTCCTCCGTGCTCTCCGTGCCTCCGTGAGATCCCCCTTCTTCTCCCCTCCCTGAGTTCCAGCTTTCCTAATCACCCACCCAGCATCTCGCGGAGACCCCTTTCCCCCGTGCTCTCCGTGCCTCCGTGAGATCCCCTCTTCCCCTCCCTTCCCTGAGTTCCAGCCTTCCTGATCACCCACCCAGCGTCTCGCGGAGGCCCCTCTCCTCCGTGCTCTCCGTGCCTCCGTGAGATCCCCCCTTCCTCTCCCCTCCCTGAGTTCCAGCTTTCCCAATCACCCATCCAGCGTCTCGCGGAGACGCCGCTACAGCCGCACCTCCGTGAGCCCCCTCTTTTTCTTATCGTCCAGCCACCCTCCCCATCCGCATCACCTGCCTGATGTGGTAACAACCGACTCGTCGTAGCGGGCCACAATATGCTCGCCGGGGGGCACCACCTGGAAGTCTTCCTCGTTCCATTCGCCATTGATCAGGCGGGTGATCAGCCCCAGGTCGCCGCGCACCTTCTCGAAGTCCCACCGCCGCTCCGCCGCCAGTTCCCGGGTCTGCCGCTCGAAGCGGTCGTCGGGCTCCACCCCCATCTCGATGTAGGTGAACTGGTGGTAGGACTTTTTCTGGGCCTCCACCAGGGTTTCGTAAAGGTACTCCGCGTTGTCCTCCCCATACTTCGCCACCATTTCCTCGTAGGTCATGTCCATGCCCTGGAGATGGCCGATCGAGAGCTGCTTGAGTTCGCCCTCGGCCTCCCCGCGCTCGATCCAGCCGCTCGTCTTGAAATAAACACCCGGTTTTTTCCAGAAGTAGTCGAGGTACTTGTGCCGGCTGCCGAAGAAGAGGGTGATGCAGTCGTGAGCGCGCGGAATCACCAGCGGAATCGCGGGGGCGCGGACCCCGTGCAGCCCGTTGTTGCACAGCCCGTAGCCCAGCAGGATCGCGTCGTAGGCGTTCGTATCCACTTCATCCACAACCGCCTGGAGCCGGGCTCGCATCTCGGCGGATTTGAGATCGTGCAGCCCCTTGGGAAGAAACTTCATGTCCACCCGGTGTGGACTACGCGCCACCGCCGCGCACATCTCGCGATAGAAGACATTGCAACTGATAAGCTGGTAGTTCATGGCAATAACTTCGCCTCTCGCGCCGCCTTTGTCCAGACCCGCCCTGCGGCCATGGATCACCACTCCGCGTTGAGGTTGGGCAGTGCGAGCGCGTCGATGAAGTGCGACTCGAACGCAGGCACGAGATTAAGCTCTACTACCCGGGGCTTTTCGATGATGGAGGCATACTCCTCCATTATCGCGCAGTCGGTCAGAGCGAGATAGGCCCCGGCAAGCGAGCCGTTGCCAATAATCTCATAGCGGTCGAGGGGAAGATCGGGCAGCAGGCCCATGTGTATCGCGTTGGCGAGATCGAGGTGGCGGGCGAAGCCCCCGGCCAGACAGATGCGCTCGACATCGCCAAACCCGCAGCCCGCGCATTTGAGCAGCGTCAGCATCCCGGCGTAGATCGCGGCCTTCGCCTTGAGAATCTGCGACAGGTCGTACTCCGAAATATGGACCGGGCTGCCATCCCGGCTGGCTTCAGCCGGGGCAAGCAGGTAGGCGTAGATCGGCATGGCATCCTCGCCAATCTGAAAGTAGCGGCCCG
>CBFGVE010000074.1:0-8854 GCA_965651915.1 uncultured bacterium | reverse complement strand
CTTTGAGCGTCTCGGTTTCGGCATCGATCTCGCGGATTTCGGCGATCTGAGCCTGTGCCTCCTCGTAGGCTCGGCGGGCCTCGAAGAAGGCGCGTCGGTACTCCGCCATTGCGGGCTGTTCCATGAGCCGTCCAATCTCCCGTCCCGGCAAGCCCGCGAGGGACTCCCGGGCGGGCGGCTCAGCCCTTGCGGGGTCGGAAAGCAGGAAAAGACAGGCCGCGGCGATGGAGGTTGCTTGAACAAAGCTTTTGAATGATTGCATTGGACTTCCTTATCCGATTAGTGGGCTGCCACGGTGAACCAATCCAGTCCCAGTGCCTCGTGGCTCTGCCACTGGGGGCTTTGATGGGGGTTTGTGCCGAGAAGGAATTCCTCGCGGCTGTTCAGTCCGTCGCCATCCGGATCTGCGCCTGCATCCGAGGGGTCGAGGGGGTCGAACCCGTGCAGCTCTTCCCACCAGCCGGGAATGCCGTCGAGGTCGAGGTCGGCGTTGGGGGTGGCGGGGTCGGTGTGGGTGACGAAAAACTCGTAGGCGTCGCAGGCCCCATCGAGGTCGGAATCGGTGTCGGCGTCGCCGAAGGCGTAGATCATGCCGGCAGCCAGATTGGGGGGCGTGGTCCAGGAGGCGGCCTGGGCGGGGGAAAGATCCTTCGCCACGCGCTGCCACTGCGGGTTGGGCCCGCCGAGGGGCGCGGCGAAGATGTCGACCCGGTTGGTGTAGCCCGGGGGCAGCTCGGTGTGCAGGCGGATGCCGCCCGCCTCCCGCTCGAGCCCCACGATGCGTAGGGCCCCGCCGGGGCTGTTATCGGCCCGGGAGAGCTGCCAGAAAAGTACCAGAATAAACAGCGCCAATCCTGCGGCGGGCGCCATGCCCGCCGGAATCCTCGTTCCATTCTTCATGTAAACATCCTGATCCATCCGGGTTGCCCCCGGCCTCTCCATTGATCCGCCGCATCCCTCGGACCCACCCGGGTCCGTGCGGAGAAATACCTGAGCATATAAACACGGTCGGATTGAATTTGTTAAATGGCTGGCGAGAATTTTTTCCGTTTGTCCTCCCGGTGGTTTTTTTATTCCAAGCGGGTAGGGCCTGGGCTATCCTGACGCTTTCTCCCCCTTACTTTGGAGCGGATGCTTGGGTGAACTGGTCAATACGTTTAGCTGGTCCTTTTCGGCGGCGGCGGATTTCGATACCTGCCGCCGCCGCCGCTACTGGTCCAAGTACGCAATGTGGAACGGGTGGAACCGAAATGCTAGCGCGATTCAGCAGGCAGCCTATCGCCTAAGCAAGATGGACACCCGCTATACCTTGAGAGGGCGGGCGGTCGAGGATGCCATCATGTGGGTGTTGCGCCGGCAGCAGGAGGGCCGTGCCGTGACCGCGGAGGAGGCATATCAGGAAATTGCCCGGCCCATGCTCAACACGGCTTGGCAGGATTCCAAGAAACAGCGATGGCGCGAAAACGCCAAGCGGCACGTCTGCCTGCACGAGCACTACTACCCCCAGTTTCTGCCCGAGGCCCAGAAGGATTGGCCCACCCAGCTCGCCGCCGAAACCCGGCAGTGCATCGAGAACTTTATCCAGAAGGTGCTTCCCCGCCTCGCCCACGTCAAGCCCAGCCAGGAGATCCCGGTGGGCACGCCCCAGGGCGGCGGCACGCCGGAAAGCTTCGACTACCACGGCGTGCTCATCTATGCGATTCCCGACTACGTCTATACCGAGGGGGACGTTTGGCATATTGTAGACTGGAAGTCCGGCCGGGCCCGTGACTCGCACCGCGACCAGCTCGCGGTGTACGGACTCTGGGCGAAGGAGAAGCACGGTGTTCCCCCCGGCCAGGTCCGCATCCATCTGGAGTACCTGCTAGGAGGGGAGTCCGAGACCCACGCCCTGACCGAGGAGGACCTACAGATGGTACACGAGCGGATCGGCAGCTCGGTGGCGGAGATGAGCGAGTACCTGGTGGATTTCGACCGCAAGGCCAACCGCCCCCTGCCGAAGGACGAGTGGGAGCTGGCCTCCGATCCCCGGTCCTGCCTCTCCTGCTCGTTCTACGAGTTGTGCGAGCCCGAGCTGGGGAAGGGGTAGGGGTCCGCTATTTGTTTGAGCCCTTTGCTTTAAATCTTGTCTTATGTCGCCAAAGCTCTACAAATGTCCGTTTAGAGTGCCTTTGGCTCAGTCCGGTGCGCTCCGATCCGGAACCGAGGAGAATCTACTTTGGTAGTTCGCGATCCACTAACCGATCTCATAACCCACGTGACCAACGTGGGATGCAATAAATGTGGTAAGTCCGTCGATGTAACGGGCCTGCCGCTGTTTACCCATGCGGTCTGCCCCCACTGCGGCAATCCCAAGATTGTCGTCCCCGGCCTCCTGGGGGGCTTCGTATTGATCCGCGAAATGGGGAAGGGCGCCATGGGCGCGGTCTACCAGGGCTTCGACCAGACCCTCAAACGGCACGTTGCCATCAAGGTGATGCTGGCCAGCTACCAGCAGGACTCCCACTTCGTCGAGAACTTCCTCCGGGAGGCCCAGGCCCTCGCCTCGCTGAATCATGTGAATGTGGTTCAGATCTACACCTGCGGCCAGGAGAAGGGCCAGCCCTACATCGTGATGGAGCTGATCGACGGCCACCGGCTCGACGAGCTGATGGAAAAGCATGGCATGATGGACGAGCTGAAGTGCCTGGAAATCGCGATGGATGTGGCGCGCGGACTGAAAGCCGCCCAGGAAATCGGTCTCATCCACGGCGACATCAAGCCGCAGAATATTCTTATGGACCGGCGGAGTACGGCCAAGGTGGTGGACTTCGGCCTGGCCCGCCAGAGCAAAACCGATACCGGCACCAAGGAGATCTGGGGCACGCCCTACTACATCGCCCCGGAAACCGCCCGCCGCCAGAAGGAAGACCACCGCGCGGATATCTACAGCCTGGGCGCAACCCTGTTCCACGCGCTCGCCGGAGCCCCTCCCTTCGACGGCTCATCGGCAAAGGATGTCGTGTTGGCTCGGCTGGACCGCCCGCCGCCCCACCTTCAGTCAATCCGCGAGGACATCCACGACGAAACCGATGCGCTCATCATGCGCATGCTGGAGATGGACCCCTTCAAGCGCTACCCCACCTACGACAGCCTCATGGCCGACATGACCAAGGCTCTCGACGCCGTCCGCCGGGGACCGCGGGTCATTCCGCCCCCGCCCAAGTCGAAGACGGGTCTGGTCATTGGTCTTGCGACGGCTGCGGTCGCCCTTGTGGTAGGCCTGGGCGCCTACTTCGTCCTTCGTCCAAAGCCTGAACCTCTTCCCCCTACGGCGACCGTCGTACGGGTGATCGATGGCCAGGCCCTCCGGTTGAACGTGCTGGAGGAAACACTGGCCTCGGACCCCTTCGCCGGGAACGCAACCGTGTTCACGACAAAGTTTGGACGGGGTGCCGATGCCGGGATTTACGGTGCTTCACCGACCTCCAACTATGGGGCCAACCCCCAGCTCCCCGTGTTGGCCCAGCGTGAGGCGAAGACTTCGTGGAAAACCTTTGTGGCGTTCGATTTGCAGCCCATCAATGTATTCAAAGTGACCGATTTCGCATTGGATCTTACGTTCAGCCGTGCGGTAACAAACGCTGCCGGCCCTCATTTTCTGAATCTATGGGGGGTCGCCGACGATCGTTCGCGTAGCCTATGGAAAGAAGGTAGTGGAGGTACAAACAACTCCCTGGTTGGGGCGATCACCTGGAACAACGCCATGGGCAACGACCCGGCCAACCCCTCCCGCATGAAGTCCCCGGCTACCCTCCTCGCCAAGATCGAGTTGCCCGCTGAGGTCAAGGCGGGCGACACCTTCCGCGTTTCGGTGACCAACGAGGTGAAGGAGGGTGCCCTGATCAAGTACCTCCAGGACGAGCTGGACAAAGTGTTCGTTCTGGTGCTGACCGCCGAGGTTACCGTGGGCCAGAACATGCCCTGGAGCTTCGCCTCCAAGGAAAATACGGATTTCGCCCCGCCAACGCTGACGCTTCTCCTGCGTCCCTAGTCCAAAGGCTCCCCCCCTCGCGCGCCGTCGTGCGCAGGGCTTTCGCCGCAACATTTTTCCGCAAGGCATCCGCATGACCGACAAGCCCCAAGATTCCAGGAATCCCGAAGAGCCTGGCAAGCCCCAAGCGCCAAAGCACCCCGGCGAGGAACCCTCCGCGAATCCGGCTGACCTATTTAGCCAGATTCAGGATATGCTGAAGGGATCGAACCTGCAGTTTATGTTCGGCCAGGGACCACAGGCGCAGGCGGCTACCCCGGGACCGACCCCGCCTGCCGGGGACCCCGACGACAAGGCCGAGGAAACCATGCGGCGCATCCGCGAATTCAGCCTCCGCCCCCGCGAGGTACGCGACTATCTCGACCGCTACGTCATCCGCCAGGCCGAGGCCAAGAAGGTGCTTTCCGTCGCCATCTGCGACCACTACAACCATGTCCGACAGTGCATAGAGCAGCCCGATCTGCGCGAGGCCGAGTACGCCAAGCCCAATATCCTGCTCGTCGGTCCCACAGGCGTGGGCAAAACCTATCTAATGCGGTGCATCGCCCGGCTGATCGGCGTTCCCTTCGTCAAGGCCGACGCGACCAAGTTCTCCGAGACCGGCTATGTCGGCTACGATGTCGATGATATTGTCCGCGACCTCGTGAAAATGGCCGACGGCAACACCGAGCTTGCCCAGTACGGCATTGTCTACATCGACGAGATCGACAAGATCGCCGCCGACCCTTCCGGCCAGGGGGGCAAGGATGTATCCGGGCGCGGGGTGCAGGTGAACCTGCTCAAGCTCATGGAGGATACCGAGGTCAATCTGTTCAGCCAGACCGATATCCTCGGCCAAATGCAGGCGGCAATGGACCTTCAGCGCGGTCGCAGCGCCCGCCAGCGGACGATCAACACAAGGCACATGCTGTTCATCGTCAGCGGCGCCTTCGACAAGCTCAGCGATATCATCCGCAGCCGGGTCGAGTCGGCGCCCATCGGCTTCAAGTCCGAGGGCGACCGGGACAGGCGCAGCGCGTCGGAGTACCTGCGCCTCGCCCAGGCCCGCGACTTTATCAAGTATGGCTTCGAGCCGGAATTCATTGGGCGGCTGCCCGTCCGGGTAGCCTGCGAGCCGCTTGAAGTTCCCGACCTCGAAAGCATTCTGCTCAAGCACGACGAAAGCCTGCTCGAGCAGTACCGATCGGATTTCCGCGGCTATGGTATTGAATTCGCGATGACCAGCGAGGCCGTCCGGGAGATCGCCCAGCGCGCACACAACGAGCAGACCGGGGCGCGCGGTCTCATGACGATCCTCGAGCAGGCCTTCCGCGATTTCAAATTTGAACTTCCATCGACCGCCATCCGCTCTTTCGAGGTCACCCGCGAAACCGTGCAGGCGCCCCGCGAGGCGCTCAAGGACTTGATGACCCGCAACAGCGAGGCTCAGCGCGCGGTGCTGGTGGGTGAAGTCGAAGCCTTTGCCCAGCGGTTCATGCAGCAGCACGGATTCGAGTTGCAGTTCGAAGCCGGCGCGATCGACGCGCTGGTGGGCCTGAGCCTCGAACAAGATAAAACCATCCGGGCGCTTTGCGAGGAGCGGTTCAAGGATTTCGAGTTCGGCCTCAAGCTGGTTTCGGAGCGCGGCGGTGGCCCCCGGTTTACCATCACCGCCGAAACCGTTGCCGACCCCGACCGGGAACTGTCCCGCTGGGTGCTCGAAAACTATCCGGCCAAAACCTAGCGCCCTCTGCATCATGAACGCTTTCGATCTCATAACGCTGGTGCTGCTGTTGCTGGCCCTCGCCGGCCTGCTCGCGGTGTGGCTGCGCATGGGTCGGGGAGGGGAGGGGCTCGACGCCTCGCTGCGCGATGAGCTGCGGCTGGCCCGCGAGGAGACCGCCCGCCAGGCCAGGGAGCTGCGCGAGGAGCTGGCCAGCGCCGAGGCCAAAACGCGCGAAGGCCTCTTGCAGACGGTCGGGCTGCTCAACGAGGAGCAGAAGCGCTTCCTGGCCGACCTCGCCAAAACCTTGCGCGAGGAGTCGGCGGCTTCCCGCGGCGAGATCGAGCGCCTGGTGCAGCGCACCGGCGAGGGACTCAAGGAGATTCAGCGGAGCAACGAGGACCGCTTCGACCGGGTACGCGCCACACTCGACGAGAAGCTTCGCCAGGTTCAGGAATCCAGTGAGAAGAAGCTGGAGGAAATGCGCAAGACGGTCGATGAAAAGCTACACAGCACGCTGGAACGCCGCCTCGGCGAATCGTTCAAGCTGGTAAGCGACCGTCTCGAAGCCGTGCAGCGCGGCCTCGGCGAAATGCAGAGCCTCGCCACCGGCGTAGGCGACCTCAAGCGGGTGCTCACCAACGTGAAGGAGCGGGGAACCTGGGGCGAGTACCGCCTCGAAGCGATCCTCGAGGAAATTCTTACCCCCGACCAGTTCGACCGCAATGTGCGCCCCAAGGAGGGTGGCGAGCAGGTCGAGTTTGCGGTGAAGCTGCCCGGCAAGGGCGACCGGGCCGACCGCCCGGTCTGGCTGCCCATCGATGCCAAGTTCCCCAACGAGGACTACGAGCGGCTGCAGGATGCCGCCGCTGCCGGCGATGCCGAGCTGGTGAAAGGCGCAACCCGCGCCTTGATTGCCGCCGTGACAAAGTCCGCCCGCGAGATTCACGACAAGTACATCGAACCGCCGGTGACCACCGACTTCGCCATTCTCTTCCTCCCCACCGAGGGACTCTATGCCGAGATCCTCCGCCAGCCAGGCCTCCACGACGATCTGCAGCGCCGCTTCCGGGTGCTGGTCGCGGGCCCCACAAATCTGGCTGCGATCCTCAACAGCCTGCGGGTAGGTTTCCAGACGCTCGCGATCGAAAAGCGCGCCCACGAAGTCTGGACCGTGCTCGGCGCGGTGAAGAGCGAGTTCGGCAAGTTCGGAGACGTGCTGGAGCGGGTTAAGAAGCAGCTCAACGCCGCCTCGAATACCATCGAGGCCTCGACCCGCCGCACCCGGGTAATGGTCCGAACCCTGCGCCAGGTCGAACAGCTACCCAGCGCCGAGGCCCAGAGCATTCTCGGCCTCGGCGCCGACGAGGATATCGAGTCCGACGAACCCGAATCCGCCGACGCCGAATCGGGTAGCGAAACCGAGCGCGAGCCGGGCGAAACCTAGCGGGCAGTCCTGCAAATATGCCGCACCCGATTTTCGGCACCCGGAGTCTGCCGGCTCCCGACGTGTTTCTGAAGAGCGCTCACGAGGGACCAACCGAGTGTTTGGCCTGCGGTCTGACTGTTCCTCCAGATCGTGACACGTGAGGCTGCGGATGGTCCTACAGGGCGTAGAGGGTTTAGCCATACCACGGAAGGGGCTATAGCTTCTTCCTGCCGAAGCCGGGGCTTTACCGCTGTACTACAGACCTTCCCCTGGAGATGGTACCGCCGATTGGCGTTCGTAGGGCTGCCGTCAGGCGCTAGTTCCGGCTTTTTACAGATTTTTTACATCTACATCACCGCCCTGTGATACGATGCGCGGAGTGTTCTGATTTATTAGGTGGAGACACGTGAACCCGGCGGGCTGATCCGGTCCGCCATTTCTGGAGGATGGACCTATGAAGATTCGCATTGCTCTCGCCGCCTGCCTCGCCACGGCCTGGGTCGTGGATGCCAACGATGTTGGCTTCGTCGAAACCTTCGCTCTCGCCGAGGACCGCGCCGAGGCGCTCCAGCAGCTCGTTCCCGGGACCGACGACTATTTCTTCTACCATGCGCTGCACTACCAGGCCACCGGCCAGCGCGACCGTTTCGAGGCCCTGGTGAAGAGCTGGATGAGCGGACGCAGCAGCCAGCCTCCGCTGCTCAAGGAGCTGCTCGCCCGCCAGGCGCTCCTCGACTTCGACCGCGATCCCGCCGCTACCACCGACTTTCTCCGGCGGGAGCTGGGTCTGACGTTTAACCACGCCAAGCCGGTGGAGGAGGGGCGCGACCGGGCTCCGACCCGGTTGAACGAGTCGCTCATCGACCCGGGCCGCCTCCTCCAGGAGGCGTTCCGACGCCACCGCAATCTTGGGGGACTCGAGGATTCCGGTCTCCGCCTGCTTTCGTCCCCGCTCGACGAGACACGTCGCCGCGACCTGCTCAACCGGCTGGATCGTCCCGACTATCCGAATCTGGTGGATCTTATTCTGGCCGACCTCGATGCCCGTGACAGCGGGGGCTTTGGCTCGCTCAAGGTTCATAACCTGCTCCTGCTCGACCAGTTTCAGGTTCTCGCGGAGAAACGGCCCGCCCTGCTTCGCGAGGAGGCCTTCGTCCATGGGTGGATGGCCCGGCTTCTGCCCGGTGCCGACGAGGATATGGAAACCGATGCGCAGGTGCGCGAGGCCTATCTCGACCGCCTGCTGGCCTTCGCGCGCTCGCTCGATCCGGTATGGAATTCTATCAAGGCCCACGCCCTCTACGCGCGCCTCGACCACGAGCGGGCGCTTGGCCGCTATCCCCAGGCTCTCCTGCTCGAATACCTCCGCATTCCCCGAAACGTCAGCTACATCAGCCGCCCCTACCGGCGCACCGCCTCCCGCGGCGTTCCCGAGGCCGACCTCTCCGCCGACTTCAACCAGCTTACCCGACTGCCGCCTATCGGCACCGATGAACCGCTCGTCCGCGACTACCTCTTGCATCTGCTCCGCAAAGCCCCCGACCACCAGGCTTTCGCCGAGTTGATCGATGACGGCTACCTCCGCCGCGTGTTCGCTGAATCAAAAATCGTCTACGGCGAAGGCGATCCCCAGGACTGGGCGGGCCTGATCGGCCCTAGCGGGTTCCAGCGCCTCAAGGACCGCGTGGAT
>CBFGVE010000073.1:0-9029 GCA_965651915.1 uncultured bacterium | reverse complement strand
AAGGAGGATCTGGTTCAGGCGGCTGCGTCCCCGGAGCACCGGCTCGATTTTCTTCTCCGGCCCGAGCCGGAGGAAATCAAGCGCCACCCTGGATTGCTCCTCCGTGCCGCGTGGCGTGGACGCGGGAAGGTACGGCGCGCGCTGGAGGAGGAGTTCCGTCCGGTGACGCTCACCGCGACTACGGGTCGATCCTCGTCGCCCGTGTCTTTCTTCTTCTCCAAGCACGACATCCTGCGCATGCGGAAGGCCGGCGAGCTGCTGGTGAACCTGTTTGGTGCCCGGCCCGACGACCGGGTGCTGAACATGTTCCCCTTCGCCCCGCATCTCGCGTTCTGGCTGGCCCACGAGTCACTGCTCCATTGCGGTCTGTTCGGGCTCAGCACCGGAGGCGGCAAGGTGCTCGGAACCGAGGGGAACATCCGGCTGATCGGCCGTGTCTCCCCGACCGTGCTGATTGGAATGCCCACCTTTCTCTACCACGTCCTCCACCAGGCGGCGGAGGAGGGGCTGCGCTGCGAAAGCCTGCGGGTGCTGGCTCTCGGAGGTGAAAAGGTGCCGGAGGGCATGAGGGTGAAGCTGCGCGACCTGTGCGCGGAGATCGGCTCGCCCGAGGTCGCGGTCATCTCCACCTATGGCTTTACCGAGGCCAAGGTCGCATGGGGGGAATGCCTCTATCCGGCCAGCGGAAAGCCGTCGGGCTTCCACATCGAACCGCGCACCGCGCTGATCGAGATCGTCGATCCCGATACCGGCGAGCCGCTGCCGCCGGAGTCGCCGGGCGAGATTGTCTACACCCCGCTCGATGCCAGGGGTTCGGTCGTGCTGCGCTACCGGACCGGCGACTATATCGATGGCGGACTCAGCTATGAGCCCTGTCCCTATTGCGGTCGCTCGCTGATGCGTCTGGTAGGCCGGATCAGCCGACGTTCGGAGTTCCGCGAGGTACGGTTCGACAAGGTCAAGGGTACGCTGATCGACTTCAACACCCTGGAGCACGCCTTGGACGACATGCCGGAAATCGGCTCCTATGTCGTCGAGCTGCGGAAGGTGAACGACGATCCGCTCGACCTCGATGAAATCATTGTCCACCTCTCCGCTCGCCGAACGGGCGATACCGAAGAGCTGAAGCACCGGGTACGCGACCACCTGATCGATGCCTGCGAGTTCACGCCCAACGTGATCGAGTTCCACAGTCCGCAGGATATCCGCGAGCTGCAGGGTGTGGGACGGGAGATGAAGGAGCGCAAAGTCATCGACAAGCGCCCGCGCGGGGACGACAATGGCGGTGGAAAGGAGGCTGCGCGATGAATACGGATACCCTTGGCCGCCTGGCCATTATCGACGGCGTCCGAACGCCTTTCTGCCGCATGGGTACGGATTTCGCCGCCCTCGGCGCCGAGGAGCTGGGCCGTATCGCGGTGGCCCAGTTGCTTGCCAAGACGGGATTCGATCCGGGCCTGATCGACGAAGTGGTGGTGGGGTGTGTGGGGCAGCCCGCGCATTCGGCCAATGTGGGCCGGGTGGTCGCCCTGCGGGCGGGGATTCCCGAGCGGGTGCCCGCGATTACCGTTTCCCGAAATTGCGCCTCGGGATGCGAGGTGCTCATCCAGGCCTGGCAGAAGATGTGCGCCGGAGACGGCGAGGTCTTCATGCTGGGCGCCACCGAGAGCATGAGCAACTACCCGCTGCTGTACAACGCCTCGGCGGTGGCCAAGTATATCCGGCTGGGGCGGGCGAAGACGCTGAAGGACCGGATCGCGGCGCTCGCCGCGTTCCGCCCGGCAGACTTCGCGCCGGAAATCGCGCTGAAGCTCGGCTTGTCCGATCCGGTCTGCGGAATGAACATGGGGCAGACGGCCGAGCTGGTGGCCAGGGAGTTCGGCATTAGCCGCGAGCAGCAGGATGCCTTCGCCTGCGAGTCGCACCGCAAGGCCTTGGCGGCGAAGGAACGGCTTTCCGATGAAATCGCCCCGGTCTACGTGCGCCCCGGCTACCGCAGCGTCGTGCTGGCCGACAACGGTCCGCGGGCCGATAGCACGCCCGAAGCGCTGGGCAAGCTGAAGCCCTTCTTTGAGCGGGAGACCGGCACCGTCACCGCCGGCAATTCCTCGCAGGTGACCGACGGCGCGGTGGCGCTTCTCGTAATGAGCGAGCAGAAGGCTGAGGCGCTCGGGCTAGAGCCCCTGGGCTACCTGGTCGGCTACGCGGTCGCGGGCTGCGATCCAAGACGGATGGGGCTTGGCCCGGTCTATGCGATTCATCGCGCCGAGCTGCGCACCGGACTCTCGCTCGCCGATGCGGATCTGGTGGAGCTGAACGAGGCCTTCGCCGCGCAGGCGCTGGCGGTATTGGCGGCGATGGCGTCGCCCGAGTTCTGCGCTCGGGAACTGGAACGCAGTGCGCCCCTCGGCGCAGTGCCTGCTGACCGGCTCAATGTGAATGGAGGCGCCATCGCGCTGGGGCATCCAGTGGGAGCGACCGGATCGCGGCTGGCGCTGACCCTGCTCAAGGAACTCGAACGCCGGGAGCAGCGGCGCGGACTGGTTACGCTCTGCGTCGGCGGTGGACAGGGCGCCGCGCTCTGGCTGGAAAGGGGGACCTCATGAAACACCTCAGACTAGCTCCGGTCCGCGACGATGTGCTCGAACTGGTGCTCGATCAGGAGGGCTCCTCGGCCAATGTGTTGAGCCGCGCACTGCTCGGGGAACTGGGGGAGGCGCTGGATGAAATCGAGCGGCGTCTACCGCTCAAGGGCCTGGTGATCCGCAGCGCGAAAAACTCGATTTTCGTTGCCGGGCTGGATTTGAAAGAGCTGGGCGAGGGGATGGGCGAGGAGCAGTTGCGCTCCCTCATTCGCCTGGGCCAGCAGACCTTTTCCCGCATTGCGGCGCTGCCGCTGGTGACGGTGGCGGCAGTACACGGCGCGGCGCTCGGGGGAGGCTGCGAGCTGGCGCTTGCCTGCGACTACCGCATCGCCTCGCCGGATAGCTGCACCCGAATCGGGCTGCCCGAAACTTCGCTGGGAATACTGCCCGCCTGGGGCGGCTGCGTCCGGTTGCCCCGGCTCGTGGGGCTACCTGCCGCGCTGGATATCATTCTCAACGGTCGCCGGCTTGCAGCGCGTCCGGCCCAGAAGCGCGGACTGGTGGACCTAATTTCGCCGCGCGAGCATTTCGTTCGCATGGCCTTGGGATTGATCGCCAGGGGGAAGCCGAAGCGGTCCCGTCGTACGCTGGCGAACAATCCTCTTTCGGCCCGCCTCGCGCGGGCCAGGGCGGGAAAGCTGGCGGCGTCAAAAACGCGGGGGAACTATCCCGCGATACCGTGTGCGCTCGATGTGGTGGTTGAAGGGCTGCGCCGCAGCACAGAGGAGGCGATGCGGCTCGAAGAGGACGCGGTGCTCGCGCTGGCACCGACGGAGGCCGCCCGCAATCTGCTGCGGGTATTCCTTCTCCAGGACAGAGCCAAGCGGCTGAAGCTTTCCGATCTTTCGCCGTGGCTCGCTCCGCCCTCCGGCGATGTGCCCGCGCCTTCATGGAGGGAGCGTCCGAACCTGGTTCTGGGCGCTGGCGTGATGGGGGCGGGTATTGCCCAGTGGCTGACATCCCGGGAGGCTTCGGTGCTGCTTCGGGACATGCAGCCCGAGTTCTTGGCCAAAGGTATGGCGCATGCGGCTGCGGCCTATGCGGAGGCGGTCAAACGCCATATCTTCACCGAAGCCGAAGCCCGCCAGGCGATGGAGCGCATTACCCCGGTGACCGGCGAGGCCTCGCTCCAGCGGGTCGGGTGGGTGATCGAGGCGGTGGTGGAGAATCTGGAAATCAAGCGCAAGGTGTTCAGCGACCTCGACACAGGGCTTCCCGACGATGCGGTTCTGGCCTCGAATACGTCGGGTCTTTCCATTTCTGAACTCGCCAGGGCCACCCGGCGTCCGGGCCGGGTTATTGGGTTGCATTTTTTCAATCCGGTGGCCCGCATGCCGCTGGTGGAGATCGTCGCAGGTCCCGAGACCTCTGCCGAGGTGCTTGAGGCCGCGTTGCGGATGGTGCAGCAGATGGGAAAATTCCCGGTCGTTGTGAAGGACAGTCCGGGATTCCTGGTCAACCGCATTCTCATGCCCTACTTGGCCGAGGCGGGCGCGCTGTTTGCCGCTGGTGCCAGGGCGGAGGATATAGATGCCTGCATGCTCGATTTTGGTATGCCGATGGGCCCGCTCCGGCTGCTCGACGAGGTGGGAATCGATGTGGCGGACCACGTCGCCCGGCATCTTTCGGAAAGCTTCGGCGAGCGCATGCCGCTTCCGCCGCTGCTGGAGGCGATGACCAAAGAAGGCTTGCTCGGGCGTAAATCGGGAGCGGGCTTCTACGCGTATGGGCAGGAGGTCGAGCCGGTGAATCCGGTCGCGATGCGGTTTGTGGCTACAGGGGGAAAAGCGGCGGACCTGGGCCGCGAGGCCCTGCAGCAGCGCATGGTTCTGCTGATGGTCAACGAGGCGCTGCGCTGCTTGGAGGAAGGCGTCGCGGGCTCGCCCGACGATGTCGATTTCGCCATGATCATGGGAACCGGGTTTGCGCCATTCCGCGGCGGGCCGATGCGCTTGCTGGATCACTGGGGCCCGGCCCGGGTGCTGGCGGGCCTGGAGGCGCTCGAGGACGAGGGGCCTCAGTTCCAGCCCTGCGAACGCCCATCCCCAGCCGAATCAGGAATCGGGCGAGCAGCCGGTGGTGGATACCCGGGGAATGTCGGAAGGCAAGCGCGCCGCATTGGAGCTGACCGAATCGGCCCGGGACAGCATCTGGCAGTATCCCACTTTTGCCGGACGGCTGTTCATGGGCGAGCTGCGGTGGGGAATGATCCACCCTTATCCGCTGCAGTCGGACGAAGACCGGAAAGCGGGCGAGGGTTTCCTTCATCGACTCGAACACTTACTGGTTGATGAAGCGGATTCCGATGAAATCGATCGCACCGGCGAGATCCCCGAAGCGGTCATCGAGGGGCTGGCGCGGCTCGGTGCATTCGGCATCAAGATTCCCCAGGCGTATGGCGGGCTGGGGCTTTCGCAGCTCAACTACACCCGCACCGCCATGCTGCTGGGCACCTTTTGCGGCAGCATCACCGCGCTGCTCAGCGCTCACCAGTCCATCGGCGTGCCTCAGCCGCTCATGATGTTTGGCACCGAGGAGCAGAAGCAGCGCTACCTGCCCCGGCTGGCAAAGGGGGAGATCTCGGCCTTCGCGCTGACCGAGGAAAAAGTGGGGTCCGATCCCGCCCGCATGGAGACGGTCGCCGAGCCAACCGAGGACGGCAGCGCCTTCATCCTCAACGGAAAAAAACTTTGGTGTACCAACGGCACCCGCGCGGAACTGCTGGTGGTGATGGCCCGCACTCCATCGGTGGTGGTGAACGGCAAGGAGAAGCGCCGCATCACCGCTTTCATCGTCGAGACCTCCTGGCCGGGCGTGAAGGTGGAGCGCCGGTGCCACTTCATGGGCCTGAAAGCACTCTACAACGGGGTGCTTAGCTTCACCGATGTGCGGGTTCCCCGCGAGAACATACTCGGAGGGGAGGGGCATGGCCTGCGCGTGGCCTTGACCACGCTCAATACCGGGCGGCTCACGCTGCCGGCCGCATGCGTGGGCCTGGCCAAGCGCTGCGTGGAGGAGTCGCTGGCCTGGTCGCGGGAGCGGGAGCAGTGGGGAGCGGCGATTGGCCAGCATGCGGCAATAGCCGATAAGCTGGCGAAGATGGCCGCGAAGCAATTCGCCATGGAGTCGGTATCCCTCCTCGCCTCGGCGATGAGCGATGCGGGTGAAGCCGACATACGGCTGGAGGCGGCGATGGCCAAGGCGTGGTGTACCGAGGCGGCGTGGGAGATTGTGAACGACACGATGCAGATCCGCGGCGGACGTGGCTACGAGACCGCCGCGTCGCTAGCGGAACGGGGGGAACGCCCCGTTCCGGTCGAGCGCTGGATGCGCGATTGCCGCATCAACCTCATTTTCGAGGGGTCGAGCGAGATCATGCGGCTGTTCATTGCCCGCGAGGCGCTCGATCCCCACCTGCGGATGGCTGGCGCGCTGCTGCTGCCGGGAAAACCGGCGGGCGAGCGGTTCAAAGCCCTCGGCCGGGCGCTGGCCTTCTATGCACGCTGGTATCCGGGCCTGGGCGTGCCTGCGCGCATGCCGCTGCGGAGCGTGGACCGCCGGCTGGCGCGGCACGTCCGGGCCTGTGAGCGTGCCTCCCGCAAGCTGGCCCGGCGCATGATGGGAGCGATGGCGAAGTTTGGGCCGAAGCTGGAGCGCGAGCAGGTGCTTCTCGGGCATCTGGTGGATGTGGGCATGGAGATTTTCGCGATGGCGGCGACCTGTTCGCGGGCGCAGGCCTTGATGGACAAGGCGGGCGGGGCTGAGTCGGAGCGGGTAGCGAAGCTGGCGGACTACTTCTGCCGCGAATCGCGGCTGCGGGTGCGCCGCAGTTTCGACGCTCTCCGCCACCACAACCGGGCGGTGGGCTATAGCCTGGCGAAGGGCTTGTTGAAGGAGGTCGAATAACCCGCCCACGCCCGGAGATATTTTATGTGCGCCGCTGGTAGGAAGATGTCTTTCCGTTCACCGGGGCAAGTCCGGCTGGGCGGCCTGCTGGACTGGGGATCGCGCTAGAACTCGACCAGGGTGGCCTGGCGTTTCTGAAGGTGCACGGAGCGGTCGTAGCCCGCGTCGCGAGCCCACTGCATGGCGCACTCGAACTCTGCCCCGACCCGGTCGGGGCTGTGGGCGTCGGAGCCGAAGGTGATGGGGATGCCACGCTCGTTCGCCCAGCGAAGCAGCGGCTGGGATGGATAGAACTCGTGGCATTCGTGGCGGAGTCCGCTGGTGTTGATTTCGATCGCCATGCCCGCCAGCGCGATCGCGTCGAGCGCGGGGAGGGCGAATTCCCGCAGCCACTCCAACGGAATGCGGTTGGTGCCGAAGCGTTTGGGGAGGTCGAGATGGGCGACAATGTCGTAGAGGTGGCTCTCGGCCATTTTGGCGACGAGTTCAAAGTAGCGCTTCCAAACCCAGATGGCGTTGTCGCAGTCGAAGAGGCTCCGTTCGCTGGGTCGGTCCACCGCATAGTAGTCGAGAAAGTGAACGGAGCCGAGAACCAGGTCGAACGGTTGGGCCCGGAGCCACACGCCGAGGGTGTCTTCGCAGCCTTCGAAGTAGTCGGCCTCGATGCCGAAAAGCAGCGTGCCTTCGTTCGCGTAGCGGGCTTCATCGACCCAGGCCCAGTACTGGCTGAAGTCGGAGCAGGCCATGCGGATGTTGGGAGAGTAGTCGTCGCCGGGAACCGGGGTGTGGTCGGTGCTGGCGAGGGCGGGAAGGCCTCGTGCCTGGGCGGCCCGGAGGTAGTCGATGGGCTTGCCGGTGGCGTGGTGGCAAAGTTCGGTATGGCTGTGGTAGTCGGGCGGCAACGCGGGCATGGCGGGTGTACTGGAGTGGTCGGTGGCTTGACGGGAATACTACACGAAGAAGCGGGCTGCGCCAGTCCGAAGTGATCCGAATACGCTTGATAGCGAGTCGATTGGAGGTTACAGTGGGAGGCGCTTGCCCGCTCCTCATTCGGGCTAGTGCGGATACCGCTCTCCCCGTGCTATGATGCCTCACGCCCATACCATTCGCGCCGTGCTGCTCCTATTGCTCGCTGGACTTCCCGCACAGGCCCAGTGGGAAACCTGGACGGAGGCCCGGCTGGTTGAGGGCGACTACCTGGATGGCGACAGTTTCAATGTCCGGAAGGATGGCGGTCGCTACACCTACACGATTAGACTCTATGGGGCGGACGCTCCCGAGACCGACCAGCGGTTTCCCGACCGGGTGAAGGAGCAGGCCGACTATTGGGGCATTACGGTCGAACAGGCCCTGCAAGTAGGGGAAGACGCGGCCGCCTTTTCGCGCCGGTTCCTGGCCGATGGCTTCACGGTGCGGACCAAGAAGCAGGATGCGATGGGTGGGGGAACGCGCAACCGGTATTTTGGATTTGTCGAGGCCGCAGGGATGGACATGGGGGTGGCTCTGGTTTCCAACGGACTAGCGAGGGTTTTTGGGGTCTACACCGATTTGCCCAACGGGGTGAGGTGGGAGATCTACCGGGCCCGGTTGAACAATGCCGAGCGCGACGCGAAGGCGAATCAGCGGGGGGCTTGGGCGCTGCGGGCGGGGGCCTCGGCCACGCCGCCTGGGGCGGTATTGTCGCCGCCGTCAATTACCCCCGCAGCTCCCAGCGGTGTCGTGACGCTCGCCCGTCCGCTGACGCTTTACGACCGCGATGATGTCCACCGGGTTCTGGGAATTCTCCAGGCAGGTGGGCAGGTCGAGGTGAAGGGCGCTGCGGAGCGGGCGGGGATGCTGAGCGTGGAAGTCATCACCCGCGAGGGCCAGCGCATTCCGGGACTGTGCTTTGAAAGCTCGCTCGCACCCCGGTAGATTTTTCCTGCGGGCTTGGAAAGCGCCATGCTCCAGCGCTTGGCATTCGTAAGGTCGCCGAGAGGCGCCCCTATGCGTCCTGGGGGTGGCGGCGGGAGAGGCCGTACTTGCGCAGGAGGGCGTATAGCCGCGAGAGGGAGAGTCCAGCCACTTTGGCGGCGGAGTCCAGGTCTTCGCCGTGGCGGTGGAGGAGCTGGGTGAGGTAGAGCCGTTCGGCTTCGTAGACCTGGTAGTCGCGGAAAGCGTAGAGGGTGGGGAGCGGATCACCGAGCACGACTGGAGGCGGGGCCTCGGCGGGAGCATCCGCCGAGGGATGGATTCCGCTGCGGGCGATTCTGGCTCGGAGATGGGTCGGCAAATGCTGGGGCTGGAGAGCAGGCGAGTCGCCGGACATGGCGAGCGCGTACTCGATGGCGTTGAACAGCTCGCGCACGTTGCCGGGCCAGTCGTAGAGGGAGAGGGCATCGAGAAATTCGGGGCCGAGGGCCGGCGTTGCGCGGCCCAGTTGGTGGGCCGCGCGGGCGGTGCAGGAGTTCTTGGCCGGCATCGAGAGCGATGCCGAGC
>CBFGVE010000072.1:0-9092 GCA_965651915.1 uncultured bacterium | reverse complement strand
CAGCGAGGCCATAACCAGGACGACGAAGTTGTTCTTGTAAAGATCGAATCCCTGCTGGATCCAGTCGCCGAAGCGCGAAGACACGGAAGTCTGCATGATGGGGTTCTCCTGTCTGAATGGCGGGTAGCCTCAGTGGTCAGCAGGCTAGCGCAAGCGCGGGGCGGAGTCAATGGCGGGCTGGCCGAGGGCGGCGAGCAGGCGCTGGCGGACCTCCTCCGCGTCGGCTTCGAGGAACAGCTCGTGGAGGGCCGCGCCGCGCTCGGCGTAGGAACGTACCGAGGCTCCCAGGGCTGCGGGGTCGAAACCCGCGCGTGCCAGCGCGGAGGGGCCGGCGTTGTAGGCGCACAGCAGCAGGGTGCGCTCGTCGGAACGCCAGCGGCTGCGGTTGGCGAGCAGGAAGCCCTGGAGGGTGCCCAGGTAGGCCCGCCCAACCTGCACGTTCAGCTCGGGCTCGAAGGCCCGGGAAAAGGGGATGGGCGCACCGTAGAGCAGGGCGGTGGTTTCCCGCCAGGTGGCCCGCTTGATCTGCATGAGGCCGCGTTCCCCCGCCGCGCCGACCTGGCTGGGGTCCCCTCCCGATTCGATTTCGATAATTGCCCGGACGAGGGCGTCGGCCACTCTTCGGGGGTCGATACCCTCGTCGCTCTTGGTCGCCGCCTGCGGGACCCCAAGGGAGGGCCGCCACTGGCCAGAGAAGGCGGCGGAGGTAGGGGCGGGCACCGGCAGGTCGGTGTCGAAGGCAGCGCGGAGTATCTGCGCACCGAGGCCAAAGGCGGCGATCAGCAGCAGCCCGGACCATAGGGCTGCTTCCCGGCGGATGGATGGCTTGGCGGAGTTCATGGCAAAACGCGGTCGATTGCGAACCAATCAAAATACCCCACGCGCGGTCAGTGTAAAGCCGGGAGGTGGCCGACAAAGTGTCCAGAAAATTAATTGGGTGGATTTTTCAGGGCTTCCCCGATAGAATGGGGGCAGTCAATTACGAAAAAAGGAGCTGGATGGACGACCCCGACCAGGTCAATGAATTTCTGGAGCCCATAGCGAAGCCGCGAGGATTCTCCCTGTCCAGCCTCCCCTTCTCGGTAAAAATCGCCCTCCACATCGCCATGCTCATCCTGCTGACGGGGCTGGCGATCGGAGGCTTCGCGGCGCACCAGTACCGGATCGAGACGGCCACCCGCGAGCAGCGGCTGGTCCACACCGTCTATGCCGCGGTGGCGAACCACATCAGCGCCCACTTTCTCAGCCACACCAACTCGATTGACGCCGCCGATCTCGACCGCTTCCTGGGCGGCAAGCTGCTGCGGATCGATGGGAAGGCCAGTGGCGCGCCCACCCACCGGCCCGACCACATCGTGCTCTACGGCCCTGGCGGCGACCTGGTCTATGAGTTCAACGAGCCCGGCTCGACCGCCCCCCGCCACTATCCCACGGCGATGGAGGTGGCGAAGCGGGAGCTGGTCTGGAAGGATACGAGCGAGGGGCGGCTGGCCGTGCTGGGTCCGGTCATTCCCGAGGACGAACTGCTCGGCATGCTCTACGTTTCCATGCCGAGCGGGATCCAGCGGGGGCTGGGGGACATGTTCCGCGACTCGCTGGGAGTACTCCTCATGGTCCTCTGCATCGCGGTGATCATCTCCCTGGCCTTCGCCGCCCAGTCCCTCCGTCCCGTCGGCCAGCTCGCCCGCGCCGCGATCCGGGTCTCCCAGGGCGACACGAGCCAGCAGGTGCCCATCCGCACCCACGACGAGATCGGCGAGCTGACCGGACACTTCAATGCCATGACCACCGCGATTGGCCAGCGCCTGAACCTCATGCAGCGCCTGCAGGAAGGCACCGTCCGCATCAGCCGCGAGCTGGAGCGGGACCGCTTGCTCGAAGTGCTCGCCGACATCTTCACCCGTCTTGCCGAGACCGATGGCTTCCGGCTCTATCTCTACGACCAGCGCAGCCACGAGCTGGAGGTGGTTGTCGACACCAACAGCCGCCGCCTGCCCGAGCCCTCGAACGACCAGCTCGCGCTCATGGCCTTCCGTGAGCGCTGGACCTCCTACCGCAAGTCCGACGGTGCTATGAACAGCGAGCCGGGCGATGTGAAGGAGCTGGCCATCCCGCTGCTCTCGGGCAAGCACCGCATCGGCGTCATCCGGCTCGGCGCCCACCGCCGCGACTTCGCCTACGAGGACGAGATGATCACCATTCTCAGCACCCTGGCCCAGAGCGCCTCGGTCTCGCTCGACAACGCCGACCTCTACAAGATGCTGTCCGAAAAGGAGCGCATCGAGCGGGATATGAAGCTCGCCCGGGACATCCAGACTGCCATGCTCCCCCACGAGGTGCCTGCGATACCTGGCTACGCCATGGTGGGCGGCAGCATCCCCGCCTACGAGGTCGGCGGCGACTACTACGACTACGTGCAGGCCGGCGACCGCTGCTTCGTTGTCATCGCCGACGTCTCCGGCAAGGGCATGCCCGCCGCGCTGATCATGAACATCGTTCGCTCCCTCTTCCACACCTTCGCGGAGTCCGAAATGCCCGCCGCCGAGCTGATCAAGAAGGTGAACCGCACCGTCACCAAGGACATCGAGCCCGAGAGTTTCGTCACCCTCTCCGCCATCGAACTCAAGCCGGCCACCCACGAGGCCTGCCTGGTGCGGGCCGGGCACGAGCCGGTACTGGTAGCCCACGCCAGCGGCGAGGTCGTCCACCACGCCCCGCACGGACCCGCGCTGGGCATGCTGAACTCCGAACTGTTCGATCCCCTCATCAAGGACGTCAACATCCGCATCGCTCCCGGCGACACCCTGCTGCTCTACACCGATGGCATCACCGAGGCCCGCAACGCCGAGGAGGAGGAGTTCGGCCTTGCCCGGCTCGAGCAGGTCCTGCGCAGCAACCCGCAGCTCGATGTGAACCAGCTCTACCAGAAGATCATCGCCGAGGTGAACCAGTTCAGCGCCGGCGTCCCCCAGAACGACGACATCACCCTCGTCATCCTCCGCCGGCTGGTGAGCTAATTCCAATGGCACCGGGGCGGGGACTGTCCGATGCTTGGGAAAACGGGGACGGCAATTGTCCGAGCATTGGAACGTCCCTTTAGCGCAGACCGAAATGGATTGTGCCGCTACTTGGCTTGCGGTATCAGAGTTCCATGTCAACCAAGTCTTCTTCAGCCGATCCGGCGGTCGCCCTGAGCTGTCCGCTGCCCATTCAGAATTATCCGGCCATCACCCTGGCCCACGGCGGCGGCGGCACGCTGATGCACCAGCTTCTCGACAAGCTGTTTCTGCCCGCCTTCGGGGGGCTGTCGCGCGCGCCCTCGCACGATGCCGCCGTGCTGGAGGGTGGGTCGGGCAGGCTCGCCTTCACCACCGACAGCTTCGTCGTGCATCCGCTGATTTTCCCCGGCGGCGATATCGGGAGCCTCGCGGTCAACGGAACGGTTAACGATCTCGCGATGGCCGGCGCCCGGCCCGAGGTGCTCAGCGCGGGATTCATCCTCGAGGAAGGCCTGCCCATGGAGACGCTGTGGACGATTGTGCAGTCCATGGCCCGCGCCGCCGAGGCGGCCGGGGTGCGGATCGTCACCGGGGATACCAAGGTGGTGGACCGAGGGAAGGGCGATGGCATTTTTATCAATACCGCCGGGATTGGGCGGGTGGCCCACAATCTGCCCATCGGTCCCGCCGCCATCCGGCCCGGCGACGCGGTGCTGGTCAGCGGCGACGTGGGACGCCACGGGGCGGCGATCATGGCGGTGCGGGAGGGGCTTGAGTTCGAGTGCGCGATCGACAGCGACTGCGCCCCGCTGCACGAGCCCTCCCTCGCCCTGGTCGAGGCGGGGCTGGAGGTCCACGCGCTGCGGGACCTGACCCGGGGCGGACTGGCCACCACGCTGGTCGAGCTGGTCGAGGGATCGAAGACCCGCATTCACCTGCGGCGAAACGCCATCCCAGTCCGCGAGGATGTCCGGGGCGCGTGCGAAATGCTGGGGCTCGACCCTCTCTACATGGCGAACGAGGGCCGTATGGCAGTGGTGTTGCCCGAAGGCCAGGCCGAGCAGGCCCTCGCCATTCTCCGTGCCCACCCGGTCTGCGCGGGGGCGGTGCGGGCAGGCGAAGTGGCCGAGGTCGATTCCCGCGGACAGGTGACGCTGGAGAGCGAGATCGGCGCGACCCGCATCCTCGACATGCTCAGCGGCGAGCAGCTTCCCCGGATCTGCTGAGAATTGGGGGCTAGCCCTCCGGCATCGATTGGGGTAGGATGCTCCGCGTACGTTCACAACGAAAGTGGTACCCATGATTCCCGACCTCCAGTCCTGCCTGCTCTGCGACGACGTGCGCCAGGAGCGGAACGGAAAATTCATTCTGATCGGCCTGTTCGACGCGATAGCGGTGCAGGCGGTCCCGGTGCGCTATCCGCGCCTGTTCATGGTCACGCGCTGGTGTAGCGGCCAGGGCGCGTTCAAGCAGAAGTCGCGCATCCTAAAGCCGGACCAGAGCACGGTGCTGGTCGAGGGCAAGGAGATACCGGTGCGTCTCCCCCATCCCGAGGCCACCGCGACCAACGTCGAGGTCTTCATGAACGTGGGCTTCGAGACCGAGGGCACGCACTGGGTGGAGATCTCGCTGGACGGCGACCTCAAGCTGCGCTTCCCCCTGCGGGTAGGGCTGGTCAAGCTGGCCTCCGACGCCACTCACCCCCACAACGGGGAAGCGGTGTAGCGTCCTCTGCGTGAGTGGCAAGCGCCTCGCGGAGGAGCCACTACTGCGCGGCGTACACTTGCTTCTCGCTCCCTTGGCTTGCCCAGCCATGCAGGCAAGCACCCCGCCTTACTTTCCTGCTCCGAACTTTGCGCTGAGCCACTCAAAAACGGCCCGCTGCTCCTCCTGGCCTGCGCGCCGCACCTGGGACAGGAGCCAAATGGCGCTGGGCTTTTCCGATGTGATGTTCTTTGCGCCTTGATTGCAGGTCGAGCATAGGGTGCGAAGGTTGGATAGCTCGTCCTTTCCTCCAAGTGATTTGTCTTTGATGTGGCCAACATGCAGCCTGACCGGTCGGTTTGTGAACGGGTCGATCTCTCCCGGCGTTAGTCCGCACATCTGGCAGGTGAATCCATTGCGGTCCAGTACCTCGGCCCTTAACTTTGCCGAGATCGTTCGGGCAAAGTGTGGGCGTTCCTTGTAGGTGGGTTCCCGGGCAAGCCGGTATTGACCCGGCTTTAGGTCGGCACTGTCGTTGTGGGTAAGAATTGGCCATCCCTCCTCGTCCCTCAGCTCGCGAACCCGCCTAGCGTATTGCCCCGCGCCTCCGGCGGCGGCCTGAAGTTCGTTCGATTCGATTACCCGGCCAATATTGTTCAAAAGAAATTGCCGTATGCCTTCCTTGGAGCCCGCTTTTTTCATGTCGACCTTAGGGTGTGCGGTTCAGCAGTAGGGAACTCTATTTTCCAGAAGACTCATTTGCACAAGCTTTCCTGGACGCCGGTTGGGGTATTTGCCCTGTAATGCGGTTGAAATAGCGCACCCAACTGCCGCCGCAACCGGTGGAGGAAAGGCGTTGCCAACTTGGCGGTAGGCCGCGGTTTTCTTCCCGCTGAATTTCCAGAAGTCAGGAAACCCCTGTATCCGGGCCACCATGCGGACGGTTAGTTTAGGGTGTCCGCTGGCGGGAAAATCGCTATCGGGAGCTTCGTTAGCCACGCCAATCCCGTCAACCCCGAGTTCCCTCCATTGCTTTCGGGCTCGGGTCGGGCCGAGGTCGGGTCCACCGTGCTTTTTTGATCCTCCCACAATGGTGGGGGCAATCCCCTGGGCGTTTCTGGACCATTGCTCTGCGCCCTTCCATCCCCGCTCGCCGATCAGGTCTTTCAGTGTGTTGCCTACGGTCACCGACGTCCCTAGAGGCTCGGGCCAGCAAAACAAGTTCATCGCGTTCTTCGGCATTGCGACCAGAATGAACCGAGGTCTAAGCTGCGGCACGCCATAGTCCGCCGCTTGTAGAACTCTCCAGTCGGCCTGGTACCCCAGCACCTGTAGTTCGGCCAGAAGCTTTTTCCGGTAGTCGGCGAATTTAGCAGAAGCAAACCCCGGCACGTTTTCGAGGAGGACGGCCTTTGGCTTCATTTCCCGGATGATGCGCAAGGCATCTGGGAACATGTCGCGATCGTCATCAACCCCGAGCTGCTTGCCGGCAATTGAAAAAGGAGGACAGGGCACCCCGGCGGCAAAAAGATCGACGTTCTTCCACCGCTTTCCATCCACATCGCGCATATCTTCGTGGAGCACATTCCATTGCGGACGATTGAGGCGGAGCGTCGTACAGCAATGTTCGTCAATCTCGACGGCCACTGCGCAGTCGAAGCCTGCGGCTTCCAATCCAAGCGCCTGACCTCCACCGCCAACGCAAAATTCTGCTACCGTAAATCTACCCATAGTTCAATCTGCCTGCGCCTGTGCCGCCGCTTGTGAGTGCAGCCCCGTCATGACTCTGGTTCTCGCGGGCGGTTAGGCCAACGCGGCAAGCCAAGCGTGAGGCGGGGCCTCGCCTGCTCGTCCCCTGGTGCGGGCTAGACCGCCCGGACCTCGCCATCTTCCTCGATGAGGGTGATGGTGCGCGGCTTGGAGGCTTCCTTGATGAGCTTGTCGGATTCTTCGATGTGGACGCGGAGGGAGTGAAGGGTTTCCTTGAATTCGTCCATCGCGGCGATCGATTTCAGGGTGCCATCCACGGCCTCTTCGACGTGCAGTAGCTTCTCGATGCTCTGCTGGGCGATTCCTAGCTGCTCGATTTCGCCGCTAAGCGCCTTGGTGGCCGAGCCAAGCTGCGCGGCGTAGGTGTTCAGGCTTTCGGAGAGCTGCTGGGCGGCTTCGCGCCCGGCGCCGGAGAGGCTGCCTTCCAGCGACTTCTGCACGCCGCCCAGTACATCGGCCACCTGCTTGACTGCCGAGGCCAGGCCAGTGCTCAGGGCCTCCTGCGAGCTGCGGAGGGCCTCGGAGGTTTTCATGCCGGACTCGGTCAGGCCGTTTACCAGCGCGCCCTGGACGCCCGCAACCTGCTCGGCGAATTTCTTGCCGCTCTCGGCAATGCTCGCGCCGAGCTGGTTCTGGGCCTTGGCGAGTTCGTCGGCGGCTGCCTTCCCGGCGGCGGGAAGGGATTCGCCCAGGGCCGACTGCACTTGGGCGAGGGCCTTCTGGATCTTGTCTGCTTCGGCGGCGATGGCCTTGCCCGCGCCCTCGACCGCGCTACCGATCGCGGCGGCGGTTTTCTCGGGCTGGGGCACATGCTGGCTGAATGCCTTCTCAATCGCGCTGCCCACGGCGTCGCCGAGCTGGGAAGCGGTGATGGCGGTGTTGGGTAGGTTGCCGGGCAGGCGGCAGAGGATCTCCTGTTCCACATAGTGGTCGGCGCGGCTCAGCAGGCTCAGGCGGGCGAGCATAACCAGCGAGGCGAGCGCGATGCCCCCGCTTATGAGAATGGAGTCGTGGCCCTGCTGAATCGCGAGGACGAATACAACGATGGCGAATGCGGCGCCGGCATAGACCGGCTTGCGGGCCGCCGCGCTCTGGAAGGCGGCTAGGCCGATGACTTCGCGGGGGCTCCAGCCCTGCGACCAGGCCTCGAGGGCGCGCTTCACCCGCCCATTCAGTTCGCCCCTGCCGGAGAGGAGGGAAAGCTTGGCCTTCACCGAAACCGGATCAGCCGGATCGAGCCCCGAGGTGGGGTGGGCGAGTAGATCTGCGGCCTGACCAGCCAGGTTGCCGATCTGTAGGGCCAGCGCGGCCCAGGCGAAACCCGCCGCTACCAGGAGAAGGGAGTTCTCGGCGGTACCCCAGGAACCCCCGAGCAGGAGGTAGCCCATCGCGGCGCCTAGCACGACGAAGGCGAGGGTCTGCGGAATCCAGCGGCTCGAAAAGGATTTTGGATTTGACGACATGGCGCTTGATCCTCTTATTAGTTCGGGTATGGGAGTGGAGGCTCAACATAGTATCGGAGGGAAAAGGCCTATGTCAAAGGCTTTAACAAGGGGGGACGCACCCGGCGGTCTGCGTGCTGATTCCTCCCTGCGCCTGGTTGGGCGGTGGTGGCGGTTCCTTGCCGGAGGTCTGGGGTCCGCCCTGGTCCTGGCGTGCGCGGTAGCTGGTTTTTCGGCCCGGTCAGGGGATTTCTCGCTGCCCTTGGTCGCCATTCCCTCCCAAGCGGTGGAAAACGGCAGTCGGGCGGGCCGGAGCCACGAGGAGCCAATCCGCCTCGAATTTCCTCCCTATTTCATTGGCGCCAAAGAGATTGGAGTCGATATCTACGTCCGGTTCCTCCGGCAGCTTCCATCCGATGCCCCCCTGCCTCCGCAGTTCGAACGCCGGGGCGGGAGGGTAGAGCCTAGGCCGGGCCAGTCGGGCCTGCCGGTTCACTCGGTGGGTTTGGAGGACGCCCGGGCCTTCTGCCGGTGGCTGGCCGAGACGACCGGCCAGAAGGTGCGCCTTCCAAGCGAGGACGAGTGGGAAGGCGCGGCCCGGGGCGGTATCCGGGGGGCGCCTTATCCCTGGGGCTGGGGCAATCCGGTCCGCCGGGCCCATTTCGACCGGCAGGGTCCGGTAGCCAGCGGGCGGTTTCCGCCTAACCCCTACGGGCTGTACGACATGGCCGGTAACCTTTTCGAATGGTGCGAGAGTCGGGCCGACCCTGCCTCGCGGGGATGGGCGGTGGCGAGGGGCGGTTCCTGGGCGGAGCGGGAGCCGGTCATGCTGGCCGTCCACCGCCGCACCCTGTTCCCCCAGGACTACCGGGGTCCCGACGTGGGCTTCCGGGTTTTGGTGGATGCGGAGTAGCGAGCGCGGGCAGGGGGCCGATGCACCGGGGACTAGACACCAACGTTCGTGTTCGCTTCCTTACCCAAGACGACGCCGAGCGGTGCGAGGCGGTAAGCAGGGAGTTTGAACAGGGCATCCGCCTGGGCTGCACGTAGGTCCTTCGATCAGGGGTTGCGGCAAACCCCTTTGTTGAGTCTGCTTTCCCCGTGAGCTGGGTCTCGGGTGCTGGCGTTTCCGCTATCCCCGGATGACCTTCAGCAGCTCGTCGCGGCGGGCCTCCAT
>CBFGVE010000071.1:0-9097 GCA_965651915.1 uncultured bacterium | reverse complement strand
CAGCATTTTGGCCTTGGCCACGGGCGGCAAAATTATCGGCACGGCCCTGTTCTATCTGTCCAGTCGGCACGGCTGGCGCGAGGGGCTGACCATCGGGGCGGGCATGAACGACCGCGGTGCCGTGGAAGTCATCCTGGCGCAGATCGCGCTGGAGATGGGGCTGATTTCGGAAACCATCTTCACCATCCTGGTGATCATGGCGATTGTGACTACGGCCACGGTGCCGGTGACGCTGAAATGGTGTGCGGACTGGCTCCGCCGTCGGGGCGAACTGGCTAGGAACGATGAAGACCGCTCCGGTATCATCTTCGTCGGCGCCCCTCCGCTCGGGCGCCTGATGGCCCGGGAAGTCGTGGACCAGGAGCCGGTCTGGATGATCGACAACAATTTGAACCGCTGCCGGGCGGCGGAGTCCGACGGGCTGCGGGTGATGCGGGGGAATGCGCTGGACGAGGATGTGCTCGACGCGGTCGACGCGGGTCAGGCCGGGGCTATGCTGGCCATGACGACCAACGAGCAGGTCAACGCCGTGGCCCTGCAACGCGCCCGCACCATTTTCGGCATACCGCACCTGCTGACCTCGACGCCCCCGACGAGCGGGCCGGAAGGCGACAAGGGCAAAAAGCCGGAACAGGGAGTGGTCCCGCTCTATCCGCCGCCGGTAGATCTGGCCAAATGGAACGAATGGATCGCCGCGAAAAAAACGCGGCCGCTTACCTTCGCTGCCACCGCCGACGTGCCGGCACCCGACCTGGCGCGCCAGATGGCCGAGCGGTCCATGCTGCCGCTGGCTGTGCGCCGCGACAACCGGGTCGTGCTGTGGGGCATGGCCGGTGAAATCAAGGCTGGCGAGGAAATCCACGCCATCCGGCTGGTGGAGGAAGAGCGGCCCCTCCAGGACCAGTTTGACGAGCTGGTTAAAAACAGTCCCATTCTGGACTTGGACGAGGGCCTGGGGCTGGAAGAATTCTTTGAGCAGGCCGCCGCGATCCTTGCCGATCGGGTAAATCTGGAGGCCGCCCAGATCAAATCGCTTCTCCTGCAGCGCGAAGAGGAAAGCTCGACCCTCATGGTGCCGGGTTTGGCCATCCCGCACATCATCGTACCCGGGGAGCATGCCACGGAGATCCTGATCGCGCGCTGCCGCAAGGGGATTTCGTTCCTGCACGGCCAGGACCGCGCACGCATTATTTTCGTCATTGTGGGCACGCGCGACGAGCGCACGCTGCACCTGCGCATTTTGTCCGCCATCGCCCAGCTTTTCCAGGACGCGGCTTTCGAGGACGCGGTGCTGACAGTCGAAAGCACCGAGCAACTGCGCGATACGATCCTGAGCACGGAACGCCGGCGGTTCTAAGCCGAAGCTCCCGTGCGCTTCAAGACGATCCGCACCAGTCCTCTCACTGCGGATGTAGCGGTTTGCTTCCCACAAAAAAAGCCCGCCTCCCTTCCGGGAAGCGGGCTTTTTGCAGGGTTTTTTCGGGGGATAGTGTGGGCTATTCGCCTAGGATGGCGTCCTTGCAGACCTTGGCCACGCGGAACTTGACCACCTTCTTGGCGGGAATGGTGATGGTCTCGCCGGTGGCGGGGTTGCGGCCCTGGCGGGCGGCGCGCTGCACGAGCACCAGCTTGCCGATGCCGGGAACAGTGAAGCCCTCGCCGGCTTCCTGGTAGGCCAGGCTGGCCAGCTCGTCGAGGAGGGCACCCACCTGCTTCTTGGTGAGGCCGGTCTTGTCGGACAGGGTCGCGTAGATCTGGGATTTACTCAGGGCCATGGTTGTTCTCCTTGGTTGGGTTTCGTAGGCGAAAGTTAACGCGAGTCGAGTTAATGGGGCAAATAGAGGAATAAAACAAGCTTTTTAAGGCGGTTTAGGGCATATTCCCCGGCGGCACGTAGGGGTGGAGCATGCCTTGACCCACCTCGCGGGCGCGCTCGGGCCCCTCCACCTTGGCAATGACCGCCAGCGCGAAGTCCATGCTGGTGCCTGGGCCCTGGCTGGTGATAAGTTGGCCATCGACCACCACCCGCTCCGAGCGGCGCGGCGTCTGGGTGAGCCGGTCGGCCACCGAGGGATGGCAGGTGGCCTTCTTTCCGTGGAGCAGCCCTGCCGCCTGGAGGGCCAGCGGTGCGGCGCAGACCGCCGCGAGATGCAGGGCGGCCTCCGCCTGGTGCCGAAGCAGGCCAAGAAGGCACTCGCTGGCGCAGAACCGCTCCACCCCACCGAGCCCGCCGGGAAGGACGATCACGTCGTAGCGGTCGCCGGCCGCGGCTTCGAGGCTGGTGTCGGGCATCAGGCGCACCCCCCGCGAGGCGGTGATAGATTCGCCGCCGAGGCTGGCCACGGTGACCTTCCATCCTGCGCGGCGGAGCACGTCGATGACGATAACCGCCTCCATTTCCTCGCTTCCATCGGCGATGGGGACTAGGGCGCTGATTGCAGGCATCGCTTGGCTCCGGTTGTTCTTGCGTTAGAGATGGACATCCTGGTCGCGCTGGGCGGTCACCTGGGCCTCGAGCATCTGGGCGGCGAGCCGCAGCGCCTCGGGCTCGGGAACCGACTCGGGAGCCTCCCGCACGACCTCCAGCAGCTCATCCCGCCCGCACAGGATCACGCCGCCCGAGCCCCGGCGTCCGCCTTCGATGCGGGAAGAGACGAAGCAGACGACCGGTTGCACCGCCACCTTGAAGCCGCAGCCCGCTGCCAGGGCCTGCTCGATCCGCTTGGCCGAGGCCTTGGCCTGCTCGATGGGCGAGCGGGGCAATGTGCGCCCGTCGAGCAGGAGCTGGCCATCGCGCAGGGACAGCCGACCGCTCCAGTTCTTGGTTTCGATGGCGAACACGCCGGTGGGGCCGAGCACGACGTGGTCGATGTCGCCCGGGGCGCCCATAAGCCGGGCGGGGGCGAGCGAGACGCCGTGGAAGACCGAGTAGCCGACCGGCAGATAGGAGAGGATTCGGGCTACTTCCTCCTCGCCGCGGGCACCCTTGAGAAAGTTCTGCAGGCGTTGCCGGCTGTGTACCAGCACCCAGGCGAGCAGGCCGGCGAGCATCAGCAGGGCGAAGCCGACCTGGCTGGGGGAAAGCTGGGGGCGGGGCCAGGCTGCGCGGAGTAGATAGCCCGAAAGGAAGACCACCACGAAAAGCGGGCCAAACACCCGGAGCAGCCCTACCAGCCGGGGTGCCTCGCCTGGACTCCCGCTCACGCGGGCGAAGGCGGCGGGGCTGTCGGACGAAGAAGGCTTGGATGTCATCCCGCCATCTTTGCAAGCCGGACTCCAAATTAAAGCTTTTTTATGCCGGGGCTGGAATTTACCCTAGTGCGATGTTTGCCGCCGGAGTTCCCCCGGTTTCCGCTTATTTCTTCACCATGAACGCACGAGACACCTTCGAGAGCCTGCTCGGCCTGCTCGCCGCCATCGCCGACGCGATCGCCATTTTCGCGGGCTTCATGCTGGCGGTCTGGATACGCTTCGAGAGCGGATGGATCCCGCTGCATGGAGATGCCAAGCCGGGCATGGGCATGTACGTCCAGGGCTCGCTGGTTTCGACTGTCCTTTTTGTAGTGATCTACCGCTATCTTGGCCTATACGCCCGGCCCCAGCTCGGGCATTTCACCGAGCGTATTCCCCGCATCATCCGCTCCACCGCCCTGGGCCTCGTGCTTGCCACCGCCCTCGCCTTCGCCATCCGCACCGAGGTCCCCTTCTCGCGAACGGTGGCGGCGCTTTCCTTCTTCACCGTGACCATTCTGGTGATCATCGAGCGCAACGTGCTCTTCCAGCTCGAACGCCACTGGGCGAAGTACCAGGCCGAGAAGCGCAACGTCCTCGTGCTCGGCGCGGGCCCGATGGCCGTCCGCCTCCGCCATGCGCTGGAGGGGGAGCCCCGGCTGCGCTCCCGCATCGTCGGGTTTCTCCCCCTCGGCGGCGAGACGCCGGACCCCGCCCTGCCCCCCGCGCTGGTGCGCGGAGGCCTCGCCGAGCTTACGGGCTTGCTCCAGCGCGAGCGCATTGCCGAGGTCATCCTCGCCAACCCCTCGGAGCTGTCCCACCCCGACATGGTCGGGGTCATGGTCGAATGCGAGAAGGCGCTGGCCGACTTCATGATGGTGCCCGACCTCTTCCGCATGCTCACCAGCCGCATGAACATGCAGACGGTCGAGGGCATCCCCCTGCTGGGTATCGACCGCTGGCCGCTCGACCTCTTCTGGAACCGGCTTATCAAGCGTATCGAGGACATTCTCGGCGCGCTTGTGGGCATCGTGCTGTCCGCCCCGGTGGTGCTGGTCGCCGCCCTGCTCATCCGCCGCGAGTCGCCCGGCCCGGTGTTCTACCGCCAGGAGCGCTGCGGCGAGAAAGGCCGGCCCTTCACCCTCTACAAGCTGCGCACCATGCGGGTGGATGCCGAAAAGGAGACCGGACCGGTGTGGACCTCCGAGAACGACCCCCGCCGCACCCGCATCGGCGGACTTCTCCGCAGCTTCAACATCGACGAGCTGCCCCAGTTCTGGAACGTGCTCAAGGGCGACATGAGCCTCGTCGGCCCGCGCCCCGAGCGGCCCCACTTCGTCGAGCAATTCAAAGAGGATGTCAGCCGCTACATGTGGCGCCACGCCTACAAGCCCGGCATGTCGGGCTGGGCCCAGGTCAACGGGCTGCGCGGCAACACCAGCATCCAGGACCGCATCAAGCTCGACCTCTTCTACCTTGAAAACTGGTCGCTTGGCCTCGACTTCAAAATTCTCCTGCTTACCTTCTTTGCCCGCAAGAACGCCTACTAACCCCCGAGATTGGAACCGCGCCCATGACCCAGCACAGCACGCCACCCGCCGACCGCGAGACCCAGGTGCTCGACGCCCTGCGCGTCATCATCGACCCCGATCTCGGCAAGGACATCGTCACCCTCGGCTTCATCAAGAACCTGGGCATCTCCAGCGAGGGCGATGTCGCCTTCACCGTCGAGCTGACCACCCCGGCCTGCCCGGTGAAGGACATGTTCAAGACCGAGTGCGAGCGCGTCGTCTCCGCCCTGCCCTGGACCCGCAAGGTGCAGGTCGCGATGTCGGCCCAGCGGGGCCGCAGCCCCTTCCAGGCGGTTTCTCCCGGACTTGAGAAGGTCCAGACCATCCTCGCCGTATCGAGCTGCAAGGGCGGCGTCGGCAAATCCACCACCGCCGTCAACCTTGCCTACACCCTCGCCCGCACCGGCGCGCGGGTCGGGCTGTTCGACGCCGACGTCTACGGACCCAGCCTTCCCACCCTCGTGCAGCCCGAAAGCACCGACCTCTACCAGCAGGACGAGCTGATCGTCCCGCTGGAGCATGCCGGAGTGAAGCTCATGTCCTTCGGCTGGATTCCCAAGCAGCCGGGGTCCGAAGCCGCGATCATGCGCGGGCCCATGGTCACCCAGGTCATCAACCAGCTCCTCACCGGCACCGGCTGGGGCGAACTCGACTACCTTGTGCTCGACCTGCCTCCCGGCACCGGCGACATCCAGCTCACCCTCACCCAGATCATCCCCATCACCGCCGCGATCATCGTCACCACCCCCCAGCAGCTCAGCTTCATCGACGTGGTCAAGGGCATCCAGATGTTCGACAAGCTCAAGGTGCCGGTGGTCGGCGTGATCGAGAACATGAGCTGGTTCGAGCCCGAGCCCGGCGGCAAGCGCTACCACCTCTTCGGCCGGGGCGCCCGCCAGAAGCTCATCGACCTCTACGGCTTCCGCAACACCTTCGAGATCCCCATCGTGCAGGAGCTGGCCGAGACCTCGGACCGCGGCGAGCCGCTCGCCCTCGCCCAGCCGGACCATCCCCTTGCTGCGATCTACGACGACGTCGCCGGGATGATCGTGCGCGAGATCAGCATCCTCAAGCACGGGGCGGTGGAGCGGCCCCGCTTCTCCTTCAACCCCGAGCGGGGTATCATCATCCGGCTCCACGACGGGCAGGAATACACCATGGACCCCGTGGATGTCCGGCTCGCCTGCCGGGGGGCGCACACCGTCAGCGAGTTCACCGGGGAGCGCATGCTCCAGCGCGAGGACATTCCCGCCGACATCTTCCCCCAGAAGTTCACCCCCATGGGCAACTACGCCATCTCCATCGTCTGGAGCCACGGCCACCCCCCCTCCATCTACCCCTACGACTACCTCATCGGCCTCGCCCGGGAACAGGCCCGCGGCTAATACAGTCGCGGCGGACCTTCCAAGGCTTGGACTCCCGGCGCGAGCGCGGTTCCGAGCCTTGGAACTCCAGTCCGGCTCCGGCCCGGAGGACTCCGACACCATGAAGAAGTGCAACATCATCCAGTTCCACGCCGAAAGCTGGGACGGACGGCTGCTCGGCTGTCTCGGCCTCCACCCCGCGCTGGCCGGGGCCACGCCCCATGTCGACCGCCTCGCGGCCGAGGGCACGGTTTTCCAGACCGCCTACTGCACAAACCCCATCTGCTGCCCCTCCCGGGCGAACATGCTCTCGGGCACCTACACCCATGTGTGCGAAAGCTGGGGCAATTTCAAAGGCCTGGAGAGCTGCATGTGGACCTACCACCGGGCGCTGCGGGCGTCCCACGACGTCCTGCTGCTCGGAAAGCACACCGACTACCTCTCGGGCGGGCATTCCGTGCTCAACCGGGTCACCGATTTTCTCGAGCCGCTGAACGTATCCCCCCATCCGGTGATGGACGCCGATCCGGCCCAGGCCTATTCGGTGGACCCGGGGGAAGAACGCGCCTTCCACCGGGCCGACTGGCAGCTCGCCGCCCAGGCGGCCGACTTTATCCGGGAGCGACGGTCCGGCGACCGGCCCTTTTTCATCTCGGTCAATCCCAGCTTGGTCCACGCGGCCTTCCGCACCAACGAATACTGGCTCGGGAAAATTCCGGAGGAGCTGGTCGATATCCCCCCGCAGGATGAAACCCGGCATCCGGTCGATGAATACCAGAAGAAGTCCAAGGCGTGGCGGCATGGACTCGACGACGGAACGGTCCGGCTGATCCGGCGCATCTACTTCGCGATGTGCGCCGAGGCGGACGCCCTGTTCGGCGAGATCGTGTCCGCGCTGGAGGCCTCCGGCCTGGCCGACGACACCGTTATCATATTTTCCAGCGACCACGGCGAGCTGGCCCTCGAGCACCAGCAGTACTACAAAATGAGCCTGTTCGAGGGCTCGGTGCGCGTGCCACTGGTCATGCGGGGACCCGGCATCAAGCGGGGCCAGCGAATCGAGACACCGGTATCGCTGGTCGATATGGCGCCCACGATCTGCGAATTGGCGGGGCTGGACCCGCGGGCTAGCTTCAACGGCGAGTCCCTGCTATCGCTGGCCCGGGGCGAAACCGCCGCCAGCCGGGGCTGGGCGCTCGCCAGCTATGCCGGCGTAACCTCCAATACCTTCTCCTGGATGGTTCGCAAGGGGGACTACAAACTCATCGTCCACGAGGGCTATCCTTCCCGTCTGTTCAACCTTCGCGACGATCCGGGCGAGCTGGACGACCTGGTGGAGCGCGATCCTGCCACCGCCGCCGAACTGCTGGCGATCCTCGATGCCCACGCCGACCGCCGGACGACGCTCCGGAACTGGACCGAATGGCGCAGAGACGCCTTCGCGCAGTTCCAGCGCCAGGCCAAACGCGGACTCTATTTCGACGACAACTATGCACTCGCCGACGCCCCATCATCCGACTACTACGCCATCATGAACAACGTATTCACTGGCTGGAACGCCGAGGACGAAAAGCGGGTGGCCGACTGGCTGGCTGACGGCAGGGGCTAGCGCCCCAGCTTGCAAATAGGCATGGCTTCGATATCGGGAATGCGTTCGCAAGCTGCAAAGGATGAGACGGCGGCAACGAGAAAGCCTCAGCTATACCGCCACCCACTAATCGCCGGTTGCACGAGCTTTTACCCATCTCCGGTTTGGCCAAAGCCAATTGTAGTCCATCGCCCTTGGTTGGCTTCGCTGGAAATGGCTTTCGCTTTGGCGGTCTGAAATTCTTCCTCTGAGATGACGCCTTCGTCCTTGAGCCTCATAAGCTCCCGAAGTTCGCTCGCGATAGTGCCCGTGAACCGAGGCGGTGCATTGTGTGCCGCAGCTATTTCGCTTTGGAGTGTGGCGACGAACTGCTCAAACTGGGCTGGGCTGGGTTTATTGTGAAACAGCATCACGCTGTCCTGGGGGTTGATGGGATTGGCAAAAACAAGTAGTCGGTACGATTGACGGTAAAGGCTAACGATGCATGCCAGCATGAATGGAGAAAGAATTGCGCAAAACACACCGAAGCCAATGCGTGCGTCCGAAGAGGCACCCGATAAGATCGCTCCGATGAGACATCCAATGGCGGGAATTCCTAGCAAAAGTGATCCAATCAGCATGGAGGTGGCGAAATGTTGATCGAGTCGTGGGGCTGCTTCGAGTCGCACCAAATCAACCGTGAACTCGTAGGCGTTGCCGCCATGACGATACCTGCATTGCACGGTGCCATCACCGGGGAGCGTAAAGGAGCGCCTTCCCTTCATAAACGCTTGTTGAGCTAATTGCGTCATGTCCTTCACCAGATTTGTGACGTGAATATTGGTCGAATGGAGGCTTTGGCGGAATGGGATAATAATGGTTACCAGAAGAGCATGCTGGCTACCAGTGCTTTCGGTCACACGGAAGCGAATCCAGTCGTCATGCTGGGGGAACTATCATCCTGGCGCATGGTGACGCATCCTTGGTTGGGGTTCGCGCGATTCTACTCCGCATTGTGCCTTCGCCCGTGTTCAGTCGCCTGCCGCCTTTTTCCGGAGCACTACATCCTGCTCGGTCCTGCCCGTACTGCGAATGCGGAAAAGTTCCGACTCCAGCACCCCGTCGCCGCGACCTCCCGCTCGTGGATCATCCGCTCGGGTCATGGCGGTCATTTCGCGTTCTAGTTTCTCCACTTTGTTCAGGAGTTTCACTACGGGGCGCTTCGCAGCCTCGCCTTCGCTCGCGAACAAATCGGCGGCGGCCTGCCGGCAGTACTGCGCGCCGACCCATTTGCTATAGAATTCCAGGTAGAGTGCGCATCGTTTGATCCGAATCGAAGTAGTGTCTTGCCGCGCTTGGACACC
>CBFGVE010000070.1:0-9168 GCA_965651915.1 uncultured bacterium | reverse complement strand
CGCAGCAACAATCTACAAATAAACATAAAATCTTGGGATCGACCCAAAGCCCCTTGACTCTATGTTCTCAACGCGGCGGTGGCCATCGAGGCCTATGATCAAGCGGAATTCAATACGTCAACGACAGGCAACCACATGGTGCATGAGGACTGGTCGGGCTATCACACGAACACTTGGAGTGCCACCTGGCACCAGCTTTTCACCGCGCCGGATGACCGGAAAAAGCTCACGTGGAAGAACCGATTCGCTTCAGCTCTGAACAATGCCTACAATTTCTATTCCACGGGCGATGAAATTTTCGAGATCTATCCCGGCACACCAAACGCATTCTCCGGAGGACCATTTCACCTGGAACAATACGCTTGGCACAAGCAGGAAATATTCAAGGGACGATTCGGGTTGGGCTCGACCGATGAGGCCGGCTGGGGGTTCAGTGGAGAGTACACCGAGGCCGAAGCAAACGCGGCTACGTTCGACAATCTCCGCACCAACGCGGTATTCCGCCAGGAACCGGCGGAGTTGTTTTCGTCGAACATCGTGCAGCAGACGCAGAACGAAATCCTTGCCCTGGGGGTTCCGGCCTTGTCGGGAGCTTTGGGTAGCAACGGAATAAATCTGCCAGGTTGGATAAATAATTACGACATGGATGCAAATAAGGCATTGGGGTGGCCAAGAACAGGATATTATGCTGATCGTTGGTTGCATAGCGACTTGAGGAATATGGCGTATCTTTACACCTACACATTGTTCGAAAAACTGGTATTGGAAGGAGACCTTGAATGAAATTGCACAATTGCATATTGGCGTTAATCACCGGATTGATAGCGTACAACTTGAAGGCGGCATCACCTGAACTAGAAAGGGCAAAAAATCATGGTACTCAAGGGAAAGTGACGCTGCGCGTGATTGATGATTCGGGCAGGGCCGTTACGAATGCCTTCATCGACGCAGCCCTGAAATATTCGGACACGCGCGATGGCTTTACTTCGCATAAGGGATATACGGATACAAATGGGATGTTCGAAGTCGAAGGTAGAGTCAAGTCCGACATGGTTTACACCGCCACAAAGAGCGATTATTACAAAACTACAGGTCGATATTGGTTTCACAGCTGGGGCAAGGGTGATGTGCAAAGCGGTCGTTGGTTGCCGTGGAATCCAGTTGTTGAGGTAATTCTAAAGCCAGAGAAGAATCCCGCCCCAATGTACGCGAAGCGCGTTCATGTTGAAATTCCGGAACAAAATAAATCGATTGGCTTTGATATGGAGATAGGAGATTGGGTGTCTCCGCATGGAGAAGGCCTAGTCGCTGACGTATACATTAACTACTCCCTGAAAAAACAGGACTTATGGACAGGTACAGAGAAATTCGAGATATCGAATACAAATTTTCTGTGCGGCCTCCAGGAACTAAACGCTGATATGTTCAGCGCATTTATGTCTGTATATGATGCTCCGTTGACGGGCTATGTGGAGTCTTTGAAGTACGTCTTGAACAGAACCAAGACAGAAATTATTGAAGAAAAGAACCTCAGCGTTTCCAATTATATCGTCTTTAGATCCCGTGCTGTCGTTGATAATAAAGGAAGACTTGAGCGTGCAAACTACGGAAAGGTTTATCCCCCAATAAGACATGGCCGATCACGTGGCAAGGACAGCATGGTGCTTATTTACTACTTCAACCCCGCGCCTAACGACCGGAATCTTGAGTTTGACTTGGAAAGGAACCTCTTCAAAAATCTATCCTCGGGCGAGCAAGTTTTTAAGCCGTAGAGGATGATTCTATGGCGTATTGGCTTTATCGCTGCCTTGCTTACGGCGTCCATTTTCCTGGAAAAGTCCGATCGGTAAGTTCACGATTGGCACGTTTTGTTAGGAAGTAGCGATAAATCCAACAAAGTGAGCGACAAAGAGAGCGACAAAGGGTATGGAAGAGGAACACGCTAAAGCTTGAAGGTTCCTTACCCATGCACATCGACGACACCATTGCCGCCATTGTCACCGCGCCGGGAGAGGCGGGGGTGGCTATCGTCCGGGTGTCCGGCCCGCGGGCCTTCGCTATCGCCGACCAGATTTTCCGCTGTGCCGCCCCGCCTCCTTCGGCCCGGCCCGGCGGGACCTTCGTCTATGGCCACGTCCATTCGCAGGGCGAGGAGATCGACGAGGGCCTGCTGCTGGTCATGCGTGCGCCCCATAGCTTCACGGCGGAGGATGTGGTGGAGATCCAGGGCCATGGCGGAGGCCAGTGCGCCCGCCGCATCCTCCGCGCCGCCACCGGGGCGGGGGCCCGGCCGGCCGAGCCCGGCGAGTTCACCCGCCGCGCCTTTCTCAATGGCCGTATCGACCTGCTCCAGGCCGAGGCGGTGCTCGACTTGATCAAGGCCCGCTCCAAACGGGCTGCCGCCGCCGCGCTCGAGCAGCTCGAGGGCGGGCTGAGCCAGCGCTTCGACCGACTCTACGCCGATCTGATCCAGGTGGCCGCCGATATCGAGGCCACCCTCGACTTCCCCGAGGAGGAGCTTCCCGAGTATGTGCTTCCCCAGCTCACCGAGGCGCTGGGCGGCGTGCGGGACCGCATGGGACAGCTCATCGCCTCGTGGGACGAGGGGCACCTGCTGCGCGACGGGGCGCTCATTGTTATCTCGGGCAAGCCCAACGTGGGGAAGTCCACCCTGCTCAACGCGCTGCTCGGGTCCGAACGGGCGATCGTCAGCCCGGTCCCCGGCACCACCCGCGACACGATCGAGGAGGGCTTGGTAATCGACGGCATTCCGGTGCGGCTGGTGGACACGGCGGGGCTGCGGGAGACGGGCTGCGATGTGGAGCGAGAGGGTATCGCCCGCACCCGCAGCCAGCTCCAGCGCGCGGACCTGCACCTGCATGTGCTCGACGCCTCGCAGTCGGCCGATGAAGCCGAGCGGGCGCAGATTGCCCAGGTCCCGCCTGCCCGCAGCCTGGTGGTGCTGAACAAGACCGACCTGGGCGAGGTGCTGGGTCCGGGCGACTTCCCGGACCGCCGGGTATGCCCCGCCGCGCTGCGGGACGGGCGCGGGCTGGAGGGCATCCGCGCGGCGCTGAGCGAAACGCTGGCGGGCTCGGTAGACCTGAGCGCCCGGCCCCATGCGGTGATATCCGAGCGCCACCGCCGGCTGCTGGTGGAGGCGCTGGGCGAGATCGAATCAGCCGGGGAGCTGCTGCGGGCCGGCCGCGACGACCTGGTCGCCCCTGCATCCGACCACCTGCGCGCCGCCCTCGACGCCATCGGCGCCGCCACCGGCAAGGTTTTCGAGGAGGAGCTTCTCGACAGCATCTTCTCCCGCTTCTGCGTGGGCAAATAGCTGAAAAATATCAGAAATTCCCATTGCGTTTGATACAGTTCTAAAGTAGAGGTGTCCTGCTCGCGGCGCAAGAGCGTGTCGCCAAACCGAAGCACTCCCGCCCACCGCCTCTCGTTGAAATGGAAGACGCCATGAACCATAAGGCCAGCGGCCTCGCCTGCCTGCTTGTTGGATCCGCCGCCCAGTGTCTCGCCAGCCCCCAGGGCGGGCTGCGGCTGGATTCTCCGGGAGGCGCGGTGCAGCTCGCCCTCGCCTGCACCGAGACCTCGCTGACCTACCGGGTGAGCTTCCGGGGGCGGGTGATCGTGGATCCCTCCGAAATCGTGATTGCCTCGGGAACCGCCTACCGCAACGGCGAGCCGCGCATCGAGGAGGTCGATGTCCGCTGGGAGGCGCCGTGGGGCTCGCGCCGCGAGATGCGCGACCACTGCCGTCAGCTCACCCTGCCATTCTCCGCCTCGGGGATGCAGGCCGATCTCGTGGTGAGGGTGTACGACGACGGTGTGGCGTTTCGCTTTGTGCTGCCCGCGCTGGCGGGGTCCGCGCCCCGCGCGGTGGATTTCGTTTCCGGCGCGGCCTTCGCCCCCGGGGCGGTCTACCACTATCCCAACCGCGAGCACGAGCCCGTCGGGCCGGTGTCCATCTCCGAGCCGCCGCCACCCGCGGCGAAAGACCGGCAGCTCCCGGATCTGCCCATCCTGGTCGAAGCAGGGGACGGGGTGTTCGTGGGCCTGCTCGAATCGGACCTGTTCAGCGCCCGCGGCTTCTCGACCGCGAAGGTCGCGGCCGAGCCGGCCCTGCGACGGCTGCGCTGCTCTTCCCCGGCCGAGCTGGACGCGTCCGGCGGCACCACCCCGTGGCGGGTGCTGCTGTTCGCCGATCAGCCGGGCGCGCTCGCGCTTTCGCCGACCCCGCTCAATCTGGCGGCAGATTGCCGGATCGCCGACCCCTCTTGGGTCCGTCCCGGCAAGGCACTGTGGGACTGGCGGGTCCACGGCTACCGCAGTGGCGATTTTGAGTACGGGACCACGACCGAGTCCTACCTGCGTTTCATCGATTTTGCCGGCCGCAACGGGATCGACTACTTCGTGATCGACGACGGCTGGTACGACCGTATCGAAGACGGGCGGATCGTTCCGAATCCCCGCGTCGATCTGGACGCCGTCATGGCCCGCGCCCGCGAGCGCGGGGTGGGCGTCGTGCTCTACTACGACCGCAGGCGGGGGGACAGCCTGGGCGACGACAAACTGTTCGAGACCTATGCCGCGCTCGGCGCCGTCGGCATCAAATATGGCTTCATGGGCAACGACGCCGACTTCACCCGCAGGGCGATCGAGGAGTCGGCCCGCCACCGCCTCCTGGTGAATTTCCACGACAACCCCAGTCCGATGACCGGCACGGACCGCACGATGCCGAACGCGATTACCCGGGAGTTCTGCCACGCGCAGCAGGACGACCGCCGCGCCTTCACCCCTAGCGCCTTCCTGAAAATGGCGATGATCAACGCCCTGACGGGCCCGCTCGACATGGCCAACGGCATTTTCGGCCTGGACGGCGTGAACCGCGGCGAACGCCAGCGGGGACCTCGTATCCAGGAAAGTCTCAACTCGACCGCGGCGGGCGAGGCCGCAAGGGTGGTGATCGTCTCCAGCGGGCTGGTCGTTCTTCCCGACGCGCCCGAGGAGTACGAGAAGAAGGCCGACCTCTTCGAGTTCATCCGCGAGCTGCCCGCCCGCTGGGACGAGTCGCGCATGCTGCGCAGCGCGATCGGCCGCCACATCAGCATCGCCCGCCGGGCCGGGCGCGAATGGTTCGTGGCCAGCGCGGTCGACGAGCAGGGCGGCACGCTCCCCATCTCCCTCGACTTCCTGGAGCCCGGCGTAGACTACCTCGCCACGTTCTACGAAGACACCGAAGACACCCACTACATCCGGAACCGCGAGAGCTACCGCGTGCGCCACGGGCAGGTTTCTGCCCGGGACGCCGTGGAGGCCCGCCTCGCGCCCGGCGGCGGCCACGGCATCTGGCTGCGGCCCGCCACCAACTAGAAAGGGCCCCCCCCCCGGCGGCTGCTGTCGGTCCTTTTCCTGGGAACGCTGTGGGCGGCCGCCGCCCCCGCCCGCCGGGCGGGGACAGATTCCAGGCCGCCCAACATCGTGCTGATCCTGGCCGACGACCTCGGGTACGGCGAGCTGGGCAGCTACGGGCAGGAGAAGATTGCCACCCCCAATCTAGACCGCCTCGCCCTCCAGGGCACGCGATTCACCCGGCACTACGCGGGGTCCACCGTGTGCGCACCAACGCGCGACTCGCTGCTCACCGGCCGCCACGGCGGACGCGCCGACATCCGGGGCAACATCGAGCTGCCGGGCCGCGAGGGCCAGCACCCACTGCCGGCCGAGGCGGTCACGGTGGCCGAGCTGCTGGGCGGCATCGGTTATGCCACCGGCTGCTTCGGGAAGTGGGGCCTGGGCGAGTGGGGCTCCAGCGGCGACCCCAACCGCCAGGGCTTCGGCACCTTCTTCGGCTACATCTGCCAGCGCATGGCCCACAGCTACTATCCGCCCCACCTCTGGCGCAACGGCGAGAAGGTCCCGCTGGACAACAACCCTCCCGTGCCGGGCTACCTGCCCCTGCCCGACGACCTCGATCCCCGCGACCCGGCGAGCTACGCCCGCAACCGGGGCAAGGACTACTCCAGCGACCGGATCAACGCCGCCGCGCTCGAGTTCATCGGCGAGAACCACGACCAGCCCTTCTTCCTCTACTACGCGCCCCTGCTGCCCCACGTCGCCCTGCACGTCCCCGACGATTCGCTCGAGGCCTACCTGGGCCGGTGGGAGGAGACGCCGGCTACCCGGGTCAGCTCGCCCCACTACGCGCCGCGCGCCGCCTACGCGGCGATGATCTCGCGGCTCGACCTGTACGTGGGCCGGGTGCTCGACCGCCTGGCCGAACTGGGCATCGAGGACAACACCCTGGTACTCTTCACCAGCGACAACGGACCCGTGTTCACCCCGCAGGTGGACATCGCCTTCTTCAACAGCGCGGGCGGATTGCGCGGCTATAAAACCACCTTCTACGAGGGCGGCATCCGCGTGCCGCTCATCGCCCGCTGGCCGGGGCGGATCCCGGAGGGCCGGACGAGCAACCTCGTGTCCTCGCACCCCGATCTGCTCCCCACTCTGCTCGACGCGGTCGGGCGCCCGGAGCTGCGGCCCGCCGCCGCCACCGGGCTGAGCCTGTGGAGCGAGCTGCGGGGCGACTCCGCCTCGCAGCCGCGCCACGGCGCGCTCTATTGGGAGTTCGCCGGCCGGGGCGGCAAGCAGGCCGTCCTCCTGGGCGACTGGAAGGGCGTGCGCAACGACATCCTGAGCAAGGGGAACCTCCGGGTCGAGCTGTACAACCTCGCCCTCGATCCCGCCGAGACGACCGACGTAGCCGCGCAGCATCCCGGGATCGTGGAGCAGATCGAGGCCCTGATGGCCTCCATGCGCGTCCCCTCGCCGGTCACCCCGATTCCCGCGATTGACCGCCTCGCGCCGTAGGCGTCCACCACCGAAAGGCTCCCATGACCAAGCTCCCGATCACCCTAGCGGTTTATTCCAGCTTGGCTGGCCTTGCCTCGGCGGGCGCTCCCGACGTCCGCCTGCTGCCCCCCACTCGCGAGGAGGCGCCGGCCTCGCTCATTCCCTATCCACAGCAGGTCGAATGGCTTGGCGGATGGCTGGCGCTGGGCAGCGGCCAGCGCGAGGTCCCCGGATCTGCCGTCGATGGCGATGAACGAGGCCTCGAGCAGGTTAGAAAGGATCTGGAGGCCATTTCAGCGCCCGCCGGCGGGATGCTGCGCGCCCGCTACGGGCAGGTCGAGGGCGCGCCGGAGGGCAACCGCGAGGCCTATGCCCTAAGCGTTGACGACCGGGACATCCTCCTCCAGGCGCCCACGACAGTTGGATTGTTCTATGCGGTGCAGACCCTGCGGCAATTGGTCCAGGATGCGCGGGTGCCCACCTGCCGCATCGTCGACTGGCCCGCCTTCCCCATCCGAGGCTTCATGCACGACGTGGGCCGCAACTTTCAGTCGGTGGAGCAGCTCAAGCGGCAGATTGAGCTGGCCGCCCGCTACAAGCTCAATCTTTTCCACTGGCATCTCACCGACGACCCCGGCTTCCGCATCGAATCGCGGGCCTTTCCCCAGCTTAACCAGCCGGAGAGCTATACCCCGGGCCGCGACCCCGGCGCGTTCTACACCTACGAGCAGATGCGCGAGGTGCAGGCCTTCGCGGCGGAGCGGCAGGTGGAGATCCTGCCCGAGATCGACATACCCGGGCACAGCGCCTACTTCGAGACCGCCCTCGGCTACGGCATGCAGAGTCCCGAAGGCGAAGCGGCGCTGCGCGTCATTCTCCGCGAGTTCATGGAGGAATTCCCCACCCGCCTCATACACCTGGGTGCCGACGAGGTGCGGGTGACCAACCACGGGCTGCTGCCCGGGCTCACCCGGCTCGTGCGCGAGCACGGCCGGGAGGTCGTGATGTGGGTGCCCGGCAGCGAACTTCCCGATGGCGTTATCACCCACCTGTGGATGGGGGGGCAGGGCTGGGAGGGTGCCCAGCTCTTCGCTGGGCATGCGGTCATAGACTCTCGCCCCTACTACCTGAACACCACCGATGCCCTTCAGGGCATGTCGCGCATGTTCTTCTCGCAACCCGCCGGTGTTCCCGAGGCGACGCCGGAGCGGCTTGGCGCGATTGCCTGCGCCTGGCCGGATGTGAACATCGACGACGAGGCCATGGTGCTGCGCATCATGCCGATCGTGCCCGGGCTGCTCACCTTCGCCGAGCGCACCTGGCGCGGCGCGGCCGAGAACCGCATCGATCTCGGTGCCACCCTTCCGGCCGTCGGCACCTGGGAGCACGAAGCCTTCACGCTGTTCGAGCGCGATCTCGTTCGTCACGGCGAGCGGCTCGCCCCGGACTGGTACTTCCCCTACGTGCGCCACGCCGATCTCACCTGGGAGCTGTATGGCCCGGTGGAGCCGGACGATCCCGTCCGCAGGCAGATCGAGGCCGATCCCTACGCGGTGGAGGGTTGGCGGGGACCCTGGCAGGGGGGCACTGTACACCTCCATTTCTGGCGCGGCTACACCGGCCCCTTCCAGGGACTCCTGGGGGATGAGCGCGTGATCTATGTCCGCGCCCGCTGGCAGGCGTCTCAGGAAGGTCCGGTGGGCCTGTGGGGACAAGTGAATGGCACCCCTTTCGCATCGGGCCGCGCCGCCAATCCGCAGCGCGGGCAATGGTCGGTGGACGGTCATGGCGCCATCTGGATCAACGGGGAGCCGGTCCCGGCGCCGCAGTGGACGAATCCCGGCCCGCAGCCCCGTCCGACGCACGTCAAGCCCAAGCACCTCCAGACGCGCGCCGGCTACGAGGTCCCGTTCACCGACGAGGGCTACTGGTACCGCGAACCCTCGCAGGCCCACCTGAAGGAAGGGGAGAATATCGTCCTGCTTCGCGTACCCGGCCGATCGTTCACCTTGGTGCCGGTCGAAGCGGACGAGGCCGGCCGCGTCCGCCGGGTTCCGCTGGAATCTAGATCCAGCCTTTGAGGCGGTAGTAGGCGAGCGCGGCGAGTTCCCGGGAGCAGCGGGCGAGCGCGGTCAGCGGGCGAAGGCGGGCACGGGAAGGGCGACGCGGTAGAACCGCCGGTTGGCGCTCCCCTCCTGCGGGCTCAGCGTGAAGCGGGAAAGCCCAGGCTCCGCGTCGGGCTCCTCCTGGCGACGCAGCCCGGCGTCGTCCCGCAGCCATCCCCCAGCAGCGAGATCCGAA
>CBFGVE010000069.1:0-9170 GCA_965651915.1 uncultured bacterium | reverse complement strand
TTCAGGTGTCTATCGCAGATGCTCCGGGCGACCGCAACCAGGGCGTTCTGGCGCGCCCGTCCAACTTCGTCCAAGTAGGCCTTTCCCGGGGTCCCCCCAGATTGATCTGCCAGCTTGCCCAGCACCTCGACATAGCGGTCGTGAAGGCGAACGATCCGCTGGCAAGCTGGGAAGGCCGCGGCGGCAAAGCGGGCCTGGGAGACGAACTGCAACCGCTTCAGCTCCTCGGTATCGTTGGCCACCGCGTCGTCGGGGATGTAGAGCTGCTGGGCCATGCGGGATCGTTCGCGGCGGATAGCGGGAAGCTCGGCGCGCGGCGCGCGGGATTCGAGCAGCACGAGATCCCTCAGATAGCCCGGCTTAACGCTTTCGAGGGCCCCGACGGCCTGCTGCTTGAGGACGTCCATCGCCTCGCCATAACTGGATCGCAAGGCATCGAGGGGCGCCGGCTCCGGGTTGGCCGCCGCTACGGCCAAGCCCGCCAAAAAAATTATGGATATGACTACTAGCTTCATACGCTTCCGAGATACGCCAACGTCCTATCGTGATCGTGCCTGCTAATCCGATGGTCAGTCCGTGCCGACTCTACCTGCGGTCCGGGGTAGAGGAGGAGCCCAGAATGCGCAAAAGCAGCTCGCCCGGATCGCGCTCGGCCAAATCAAGCCCGTGCGATTCAAGCAGCATGCAGTGGGCGCCCGGGTGCAGCTTTTCAAGAATCCGGCGGAATGCTTCGGCTTCGTCGCGAACCAGGGCGTGATCGACGACCGCCGCGACGAGCTGATCCATGTCCGCGATATTGTGCATGAGGGAGGTAAGATCGCCGGCCTGAACCACCACCATGTCGAGCCCTTCGCAGACCGTCTTGAGGGCCTGGTAACGGGTTGGATCGCCGAAGCCGAGCAATATGCGCTTCCCAGTGGCCTGCGCCCGGATCCGGTGGGAAAAGCGATGGGTCACGGGTAAATCCCGACTTCGCTTGGAGCAGGGAAGGCTCAAGCGGTAGCCACTCCGAGACTCTGGCCCCTGCAGCACCGAGAACCGCCCCCCCACCCCTTCGACCAAGCCGCGGATAACCGATTCGATCACGCCCATCTCCTCGTGGTCGGCCTCGTCGCCGGAACTGGTCCTCCACTGCTCCGGGTGGTCGTCACCGAGTGGCGAGGCGAAAACCACCAGAACAAACGAAGGCAGGAATCCCGGCTCGCCCCAGAAGCCCGCCCCCTCGGGAGGGCGAAGCACGAGGTGGAGAAAGCCCTCGGGCAGCCCCGAGCGGCTGATCGCCCCGATGCCGAGGCTGAGAACAATCTGCTCGATCTGCGCGGAGGTCAGCGAAATGGGCGCGAGCCCAGAGGCAAGCTGGGTGCGAACTTTCCAGCCCCGGCGCATGGCCGCCCCCAGCAGGTCGAGACTCTGCCGGACCTCCTGGGCGGGATCGTCACCCGGAACTCCCTCCTGGGTGTCCCGGCTGATGTCGAGCAGTCGGCGCGCCAGCAGCGCCCCGCGTTCAGATTCCCGCTGGATGGCTTCGAGAGAGGACTGGTCGATCTCGCGCCCTTTCGGGATGCGCTGGAGCAAGGCGGCGTGCCCGCTAACCGCGCACAGCACATTGTTGAAGTCGTGGGCGACTCCGCGCGCGATGCGGCCTATGAGCTGGAGGCGGGCGTGCTGCTGGTCGCGTCGGCGCCGCTCGGCCTGGTCGGTAACGTCCCCCACCAGCAAGAGGGGCCCTGAGGAACCAGGCTGAACGCGGAAGCGGAAGATGCGCGCCTCCCCGTCGCGCGTGGCCATGCGCTCAACTTCGATGGGCTGCTCGGCGCGCAGCAGGAGATCGACATCCGTGGCATAAAGACAGGGAAAGGCCTCCAGGATTCCTCGGCCATCGAGCTTCGCGTGGACCGCCAACCCGCGAGCCGCCGCGTTGGCGCCGATGATCTTGCCGGTTCGGTCGAGGGCGAGCAGTCCGTCGCGCAAGGCATCGATGGACCCGACCGCCTCGCCAACCCTCCGCTCGCCCTCGCGTTCGAGGGTTGAGCGGTAGGCCCACAGGCCAAGCCCGCCGGTCATGAACAGAAAACCGCAGGAAAGGGCGAGCAGCGACCAGTTGAGCGTTCGGGCGGTCGATTCCGGGATATGAGCGGCGGAGAGCACATACTGGAGCAGGGCGGATGGCCCCAGCGCCATCGTGGTCAGAAGCACCAGCAAAAGCAGGGCGAACTGCCATTCGATTCTTCTGGGCCTTTTGCTCACACTCGCTCCCCCGCCCCCAAAAGGAAGAATGCAGCCGGCGCCCGCGCCGGGGGAAGATGCAGCGCGGGCGCCAGATCGATACTATTTGCCTCCAGCACCCTGCTCCTCGCGGTTCTTGCGGGCGAGGTGCTGGTGGATCAGGCGGCCCTCGGAAGGAACTCCGCTGATTTCTCCGAGGGTGTCGGGCTTGGCCATCCCGACCGTCACGAAGATGATGACCTCATCCTGAACCTTCTCGGTGCTGGAGTGCGAGAAGAGGTACTTGCCGATGATGGGGATGCTGCCAAGCAGGGGGATCTTCTTCACCCGCTCGCGGTCCTCGGTCTGGGTGAGGCCCCCGATGGCCGCAGTGTAGCCGCTGCGGAGGTTGAACTCGGTCTCGACCTTCCTGATCTGGGTGATAGGGAATTCGATTTCAGCCTGGCCGACCGCCTTCTGGCCCAGCAGACGGCTCAGCTCCGGGGTGATCCTCACCGTGATGTTGCTCTCGGTATTCACCGTGGGGGTCACATCGACCTTCACCCCGATCTCGATGAAGGGATTGGTGGAGTCGAGGGTGTAGGCGAACCGGTCGCCGGTATCACCGGTAGGCACCGCCACGATGTTGGGCTCGTTGCGGCCGACATGGATCTTGGCGGTCTCCCCGTTGGCGACGATGATCTTGGGATTGGATACCACGCTCACGCCGTTGTTGTCCTGCAGCGCGCTGAGCACGAGGTTGAAGTCGGCGGCGGAAAGGATGGCCGACTGGACGGTCGTGTTCAGGTAGCTCGGGATCGTGGTGAAGTTGAGCTGACCGTCCTCGAAACGCATCGTTTCGAAGTTGCGCCCCGACGCGACGGCGTTGAGGTCGCTGGTGTTGTTGTCGGTGAAGCGGGGGTTGGTGGACGAGGAAACGTCACCAAGGGGCGCGTTGGCCACGTTGTCAAACGAGCGTACCCGGTCCTGGGTGGTACGGTTTCCACTTGCCGTCTGGTTCACGCCGAGGAATCCCTCCGCGTCCTGCCGCTGGCGGGTGAAGGTCTCGGTGTAGCTGCGCCGCAGCCCGGTTGCACCCACGTTGTAGCCGCGCAGGACTTCCCAGTCGACACCGATCTGGCGGCTGGCGGTGTCGCTCAGCTCCACAAACTTGGCCTCGATGTAGACCTGGGGGCGCTCGCGGTCGAGCTGGCGCACGGTGTCCTTGATCGTCTGGATGCGGGAGACGGTCTCCTGCACCACGATGCCGTTGGCTCCCGACACGGCGGAGACCGAAGCGTTGCTGCTCACCAGCATGCGCTGAACGACAGGCACAACGTTGGAGGGCGTGGTGAAGTTGAGGAAGATGGTCTCGGCAAGCATCGGAGCGGTCGACAGCTCGGACTGCGACATCACCATGTAGATTCCCGACTGGCGCTCGACCAGCATCATGCCGACGGAATCGAGGATTACATCCAGCGCAGGCTTCCAGGCTACGTCGCGCAGGCTAACCGTCACGCTGCCCTGCAGGTTGGTGCCTGCCACAATGTTCGCACCGGAGATGCGGGTGAACATGCGGATAACGTCCTGCAGCGGGACATCGTCAAGGGTGAGGGTGATCAGGTCCGATTCCTCCTCGGTGACCTGGATACCCCGCTCCACCGTCCTGGCGGCCTCGATGGGGATCAGGGTCTCCTCGACCGGGGCCTCCTCGACGAGTGGGGCCTCCTCCTGCATCGACTCGACGGGTTCGACCGCCTCGTCTCCACCCTCGTAGGCAACCGGGGCGGGAGGCGGCTCAGCCGGCATGTCCATGTCTTGCCCTGCCGCCACCATAGGGAGGGAGCCTGCCAGCAGCAGACCCAAGGTTGAACGCATCCAGGTACTCATACTACTTCTCCTTTAGGGTGATTCGGTCTTCTGCCCATCCTCGGGCGTGAAAGGTTCTAGCTCAACGCGGTTCTCACTGATAGATCTAACACGGAACACATAGGAACGCCCACCGGCATCGAGCCGAAGGAGTTCGCCTGCACGCACTACGCTGTTGTTGATGTAGGCAATGTAGGAGGTTCCCAGCCGCAGCACCCCGCCCACAACCATGCTGCGACGTATCATAGCCTGTTCTTCGGGGCTGAGTGAAGAAAAATGAACGGGATCCGTCCCCTTTTCAGGGCTGGGAGCCCGGCTCTCGGTCGCTCCGGAAGACTGGGTCGGCCGGTAGCCCACCGGCCAGAAGGGGTCCCGCATCATGCGCGAGGACTTCTCCCCCTCGGCGGCGGAGGGCACGGCGGGGGCGGCCTCATCGGCCGCGCGGATTTCACCGGACGCAAGGGCGAGCAGCAGAATAGGGAGCAGCCTCCTCATGGCGCAGCCCTCGGTTCGGTGGTGCCGCTCTTCAGCAGAGCCTCGAAGGTCTCGGGGTTGATGACGGAGGGCCACTCGATCAGCAATTGCATCTGGTGCCGGTTGACACTTTCCTGGAGCGGGCTTATGGCGATGGATGAGATGGCGAGGTAGGGGTTCGCGGACTCCAGCTCGTGTACAATGTCAACCAGGCTGAAGTAGGAGGATTTGAACTGAATGCGCACGCTGTAGGGCTGGAAGCTGCGGACCATCTGCTTGTCGGTCCAGTTCACGCCCAGCTGGGCCTGCTCCTCGACCGATTCGACCTCCACCTGGGCGGCGCGCGCAGCCCGGTAGATCTGGCGGGTCACCCAGGACAGGGGGTTGTCGCTAGCCGGCAGAAACTCGCGGCGGGCTTCATCGAGCTTCTTCTGCGTCGCTTCGTACTGGTCGGAAAGCATTATGCGCTGCCGGACGAGCTGATCGGCTTCCTCCAGCTTGGCCTCCATCTCCGTCAGGCTGTTTTTCCCGGTGGACCCCGACCCCGAAAGCATGGGCTTCAGCACAAAATTGAACAGCGCGTAGATCGCCGTTCCCGCAACGATGACGCCGAGAACGACGTATTGCTTCTGCTCCTTGGTCATGGCTTTCCAGTTCACTCGAACCTCCTTTGCGGCGAGGCCAGCTCGATGGAGAACGTATGCCCCAAATCCTCGTCCGCCGGGCGGTTTCGGCCCGTCGCGGTCGGGCGCTGCAGGCGCTGGAGCTTGACCGTCACAAAGAATGGGGCCAGCACGCTGTCATCGGTGATGGCCTGCACGAAGCGGACCGCCTGGTCCTCGGACTTCTCGCCGTAGGCGTGGCCACCGATCATGCCCCGGTACTCGCGCCACACCTTAGGAGGGCTCTTGTCGGGTGAGTTCGCGGGGCGGCGCTCGACGCCATAATTTCCGCGCAGCTCCAGACGGGTGAGCTGGATTTCCTCGGGGGTGAGCATCTGCAGGCGCTCCAGCAGCCGCTCGGTGGGAATCCGGCTGTTGCCCCAGCCTTCAAGTTCCTTGATGACCGCCTGACGGTTGCGCACCGTTGTCTGGGTCTCCTTAAGCTGCTTGTGGATCGGCTCGACCTCCACCCATCGCTGGTTGTACTGCTTGAGCTTCTGGGCCGAACTCGTGCTGCGAACCACCAGAACCACCGCCAGCAGGAGCAGAACCGCGCCGCCGCCAATGGCCGAGGCCATGATGGCGAACTTGCGGCCTATGGGGCCTTCCCGCCGCTGTTCCTCCTCGTTTAGCAAGTTGACTCGAAAGCTCATAGCTCCTTGAACACTCCCAGGGCTACGCCGGCCGCGGCGGCGAAACGACTAGACTGCTCGGTGAATTCCGGAGGCAGAACCCCTTCCGGAACATCGAAGGCATCAAAGGGGTTCCAGCCCGACACCTCCATTCCCATATGGGCCTCGATCGCCCGCCGCCAGAAGACCGACTGCCCCAGTCCGCCGCTCAGATAGACCCGGCTCAGCTTGCAGTTCTCATGCCGTTCGGCGAACTCGCGTGAAATCGTGAGCTGGTGGAGAAAAGGGTTCACCAATTCCTCCACCGCGCTTGAAATGTCGAACGAGTCCTGCCAGACCATCTGGCTCGCGACCGACAGCTCGAGGCTCAGCTTCTCGGCGACCCGCTCGGCGAAGATCTCGCCCCCCAGCTGGAACTTGCGCACCAGAATAGGCTGCTGGCGGTAGATGATGCACAGCAGGGTGACCTTCGCCCCCGAGCAGATCACCGCGACCGCCTCGTCGCCCAGCAACTGGCCCGGCCCCTGCATGAACGAATTCAGCGAGGCCAGCGCCGACACCTCCAGCGAGCAGGTCTGGCGGAAGCCCTCGACCCGGGCCAGCACCCGCTTGAGGCTTTCGTCGGGAAGCGCCACCGCCAGGCAGCGGTCGCGCGCCTTGCCCTTGCTGCTGCTGCCAATGTCGTAGCCCAGCCGGTAGGCCGCGTCCACCCCCAGGTTCTCCCGGATGCGCACCTCCCACTGCCGGCTGCGGTCGATCGACTCGCGGAAATGGATGAGCCGGATGATCGCTTCGTCGCCATCGAAGGCCAGGGCGCAGAACCTCGACCGCAAGGCCTTGGGAACTGCCAGCTTCGCCCCCGCCTCGCCCGGCTTGACCGGGATCAGGTCAGCCCCCACCAGCGACAGCACCCCCTTGGCATTCTTTACCCGGAGCACCTTGGTCGCCGTGGCGCCGAAATCCAGAACCGTAAGATCCTGGGGCATCTTTTTCGAGGCAGAGTTCAAATAGCGCGTTCCTGTAGGTTACGTAGCACCACTGCTGCGTATAGTACAAAGGGTTGCAAGAAAAAGATAGGGGTTAATTCTCTTTTCCTAAAAAACGCCAAGGCCGCTCACGTCGCCCCGATAATGCGTGGCAACAGCAGGAGGACGTGGAGGGCGGCCAGGGTGTAGAAGGCCGCGAACACGTCGTCGATGACAATGCCCACGCCGCCGGGAATACCCTGGAGCTGCCGGGCCGGGGCCGGCTTGAGAATGTCGAACAACCGGAACAGGAGGAAGCCCAGGATAAGCAGGGGCCAAGTCAGTTCCTCGATGCCGATGAAGCAGATGGGAAAGGCAAGGTATTCGTCGGCCACCACCCGGCCGTCGTCTTTGGTCTTGTAGTGCTGCTCGGCCGCCTCGCAGATCGGCACCGCCACAACCGACAGCAGCAGGGCGACGAAGGCGTAGGCCACTATGCCGCCTGGGAGATAGTGGTATAAAGCAAGGCAGAGCGGGATGCCCAGCAGGCTACCGAAGGTTCCCGAGGCGACCGGCGATAGGCCTAGTCCGAACCCGTTGGCCAATATAACCGCGGCCCGTGTGCTTAGTTGGTTCATACAGCGCCCCGTTGACGGATTGGTATCAGTGCTCGCTGATCCCTGCTTCAAGGTGGAGTACAGCAAGACCCGGCTCAAAAGACAACAGAAAACTCCCCTGACCCAGCGGGGCCATCGCATCGGTCCACGCCTTGACCGCCTGGGCCCGCTTCACCCACTCCGCGCCCGCCCTGGGATCCCGGAATCCCATCGCCATCGCCTGTAGGGTAAACAAGGCGCTGATGCGCGCCCCCGCCCTCTCCAGGTCCAGCCAACCCACCCCAACCCCACCGCGTTCGAGCGACGCGAGCCAATCCGCCTCCCTCGGCTCGTTAACCCGCCGTACCGCGAGCAGCCGGGCCAGCGACTGCGCGTGGGTGCCTACCAGCAGCCACTCGCCCTGCTGCACGTAGGCCATCCGCTCCCGGGCTGGCAGACGGGAGTAGGGCGTGTCCTTGGTGGACTCGAATACATGCAGGTCGGAAAGGCCATCCATGGGAAGCTGCCCGACGATCAGCCCTTGCTGGTAGGCGGCGTTGATGCGGTCGAGCAAACCGGACACCCGCTCCGCCGCCGGGGGTCCGTCTCCTGGCATGCGAACCGCCAGCAGCAGGAAAGGGGTCTTCAACCCCTTCAGGCGGCTTTCATAAGGGTCGTCGTAGGCCAGCAGCGCCGCGCACCGGGAGCCAGCGAGGGCTTCCAACAGCCATTCGCCCGTCGGCGGCAGCAGAATTCCCGCCGTCTGCATGAGGCGCAGCAGTTCGGGATGCACGGCCAGCGCGGCGAGTGGCTGGGGCAGTCCGGCCAGAAACTTCCCGGGATCGCCCGCGAGATCGGCCGCCGGCTGCTTGCTTAGTCCGGCACCTTCCTTCTCCAGGCGGGCGCGCAGCCCACCGCGGCCGGCCAGCTCCAGTACAAAGCGCAACAATTCGCCCGGCCCCTGTCGCAGCCACCCCCGGGTCTGCGCCCCGGGGGCGAATCCGTAGAGGGGATCGGTCTCGGCGGGAAGGTAAACCAGGACGTCGTAGCGGTCGATCAGCCGGCGAAGTGCGGTCTCGTCATCGGAGAGCGACGCCAGCAGCACGCCCTCCATTACGCTGCAGTGCAACTGCCGTCCCTCGGGGAGCCCGGCGAGCGGAATGTTCCAGAGCGTGTGGCCATGATGGGTTCCAATCGCCCGGGCACCGGTCAGCCGGCCGGTATTCAGCAGCCATCGCCATTTCAGATGCCCGATACCGACATCGCTGGCCAGCATCCATTCACCGTCTCGCCCAGAGGCCCCTTCCGGCATGTAGGCCAAGACCGCGTCGCGACCGAGCAGCTCCCGAATGTACGCCAACGTCCGGGCATCCTGCCCCAGGGCCCTCACCCCGGCTTCGTCCATACCCAGGGTCCTCAGCAGACTGGTGGCCAAGGGGCTTTCAAGCACCTGGTCGAGGCGGTCGGCCAGCCCGCGCTCGTGCAGGGCGAATCCGGCCTGCGGCGGGACCAGCCAGCTAGTGTCCCCGGCGCGGGGCGGCACATGAACGATGGAGGCAATGGTGCAGGCCGCAAGCAGCAGGAGGACCAGAATCCTTATGGTGGTCCGTGCCTTCATTCGGTCCGCTTGGCCTCGTTCCAGTGGGCGTCCAGCTCGGCGAGGCTGCAGGCCTCGATGGAACGGCCCGCTTCGGCCACTCGCCGCTCGACCTCGGCGAAGCGCTTGAGGAACTTATCGATGCAACCCTGGAGGGCGCGCTCGGAGTC